>NZ_SMKB01000331.1:0-6487 GCF_004348575.1 Actinomadura sp. 7K534 | reverse complement strand
GTGGCGGGGTGGGGCGGCCGCGGCCGGGCCACCACCAGTTGGCGTGGCCGAGCAGGCTCATCAGCGCGGGCACGAGGACGAGCCGGACGATCGTGGCGTCCACCGCGACGGCGACCGCGAGGCCGAGCGCCATCATCTTGATCGTGGGGTCGGGCTGCGGGACGAAGCTGGCGAACACGAAGATCATGATGAGCGCGGCGCAGCTGATCAGCCGCGCGGTGGCCCCGATGCCGATCGCGACGGACTCGTGCGGGTCGCCCGTCCGGTCGTACTCCTCCTTGATCCTGGACAGCAGGAACACCTCGTAGTCCATGGAGAGCCCGAAGACCAGGGCGAACATGAACAGCGGCACGAACGACATGATCGGGATGGCCTGGTCCAGGCCGAGCAGCTCGACTCCCCAGCCCCACTGGAAGACCGCCGTGACGACGCCGAAGGACGCCCCGATCGACAGCAGGTTCATCAGCGCGGCCTTGATCGGGACGATGACCGACCGGAAGGCGATGACGAGGAGCAGCAGCGCGACGCTCACGACCGCGACGACGACGGTCAGCATGCGGTCCCCGACGGTCTCGGCGATGTCGATGATCGCGGGGTTCTCGCCGCCGAGGTAGATGTCCGCCCCGGGGTTGTCCGCCCGCACCTGCGCCAGCTCCACGTTCCGCAGCCGGTGGACGAGGTCGGTGGTCGTCTCGGCGTGCGGCGCGTCCCGCGGGGTGACCCGCACGATCGCGGTCGTCCCGGTCACCACGGGCTCCCCGGCGAGCACGACACCGGGCGCCTCGGACAGGACGCGCTGCAACTCCTGCCCGAGGAGGACCGCCCGCTCGTCGGGCTTCTCGTCCGGGTCCGGGGCGCCCTTCGGGCGGGACTCCGCGGCCGGTGCGGACGGGGACGAGGTCGCCTGCGGAGCGGCCGGTCCCGTCAGGCCCGCCAGCCCCTGCATCCCGTCGACCGTGGGGACCGCCCTTTCGGGCTTCTCCCGCTCCCCCTTCTCCTGCACCTTCGCGACGACCACGAACGGGCTGAAATGCCCGGCGCCGAACTCCTCCGCGACGATGTCGTACGCCTGCCGGGACTCCATCTCGGGCGACGCCATGCTGTCGGCCATCACCCCGAACCGCAGGCTGAGCGTCGGCACCGACAGGGCCAGCAGGACGAGCGTCGCGACGATCGCGTAGGGCCAGGCGTTGCGGTCCACGTGGCGTCCCCACGTCATCCACCGCTGCGAGCTGCGGTCCGGCCGGGTTCGCGGCAGCTTGTACCGGTCGATGCGCTCCCCCAGCGACCCCAGGATGGCGGGCAGCAGGGTCAGCGCGGCGACGACCATCATGGTGACGGCAAGGGCCGTCACCATGCCGATCCGCCCGACGAACGCGATCCCGGAGAGGAACAGCCCGCAGATCGCGAACACGACGGTGCCGCCGGCGAAGACCACGGCGTGCCCCGCGTGCGCCATCGCGCGCCCGACCGCGGTTTCGACGTCGTCGCCCTCGGCGAGCTGCTGCCGGTAGCGGGTGACGACGAACAGCGCGTAGTCGATCCCGGCGCCGATGCCCAGCATCGCGGCGGCCATCGGCGCGGTCGGCGCCAGCTCGAACATCGACGCCAGGAAATGGATCAGCGAGTACGAGACGGCCAGCGCGCAGAGCGACACCAGGATCGGGATGCCCGCCGCGAAGTACGATCCGAACGCGAGCAGCAGCACGATCATGGCCAGCAGCATCCCGGCGCCCTCCTGCCAGCCGCCCTCCGGCTGGGTGAGGAGCATCGAGACGATCCCGCCGAACTTGACGTCCGCCCCGGCCATCCGCGCCGGCTCGACGGCCTCGTTCAGTTCGTCGAGGTCGGCCTTGCTGACGTCGCTCATCGTCCCGACGTAGTTGAGCCGGACGACGACCGCGTCGTCCGACTTCAGCCCGCCCATCCCCTGGACGTAGGGGTTCTCGACGAACGCGACCCGGTCGAGCTTGGAGATGTTGTCGATCGACTCGCCGATGGCGAGGGCGACGCGCCAGTCCGCGGGGCCGGCCCGGGGCGTCTCGTGGAAGACGACGGTCGAGGTCGGCCCGGTCATCGCCGGGAAGTCCTCGGCGAGCGAGTCGAGGGCGAGCTGGGTCTCGGTGCCGGGCAGCGAGCTCTGCTGGACGAACATGCCGCCCTGCATGATGCCGAGCACGCCGGCACCGAGGATCGCGACGACCCACAGCTCGAAGACCGCGCGCCGCCGCCGCACGCAGAACCGGCCGAGTTCGCCCAGGAACCGCGCGATCCTGCCGGATTCGTCCGACCGCCCCGCCGTGCCGCGCTCCGCGAATCGCCCCATACTCGCAGAGAACACCTATTGCATGCACTTTTGCAACCGATGCAACTTTGCAGTCGTGGTAATGTCCGTCACATGCAGGGCACGGCCGACGAGCACGATCCCGCGCCGGCGGGCCTGCGCGAGCGCAAGAAGCGGCGCACCCGGCAGGCCATCGCGACCGCCGCGCTGCGGCTGTTCGCCGAGCGCGGCTACGAGGAGACCACGATCGCGGAGATCGCCGCCGCGGCCGACGTGTCGCCCCGCACGTTCTTCAGCTACTTCCCGTCCAAGGAGGACGTGGTCTTCGCGGAGATCGACGACCGGCTCGCCGAGGTGTCCGAGCAGCTGCGCCGCACGCCGGGCGAGACGCCGATGGAGACGATCCGGCGCAGCGTCATCGACGTCCTGGAGGCGCTCGTCGCCGAGCACGGCGAGTACGGGGCCGTGCAGATCGCCCTGATCCAGGAGCGGCCCGGCCTGCGGGCGCAGGCGCTGCAGCGGATGCTGTACACCCAGGAGCAGCTCGAGGCCCTGCTGCGCGACCTGTGCCCCGACCTCGCGGAGGTCGACGCCGTGGCCGCGTCCGGCATGGCGATCGGCGGGATGCAGGCGGTCGTCGCGCACTGCCGCCGCGAGGGCTACGACCCGCTGTCGATGCGCAGGGCCCTCGACCGGGCCGTCGACATCGTGGAGCGCGGTCTCGCCTCGGTCGACGCCCTCACCCGGCCGTCGCTCTAGCGCTAGTCCTCGATCTTGAGGCGGATGCGGCGGAAGCCGCGGCCCTTGTTCTCGACCTTCGCGACCCGGATGCGGCCGATCTGCTTGGTGGAGCCGACGTGGGTGCCGCCGTCCGCCTGCGTGTCCAGGCCGACGATGTCGACGATGCGGACGTCCCGCACCTCGGGCGGCACCAGGTTCGTCGCCGTCCGGATGATGTCGGGGATCTCGAACGCCTCGGCCCGCGGGAGCGTCCTGACGTCGATGCGCCGGTCGGCCTCGACCTCGGCGTTGCACGCGTCCTCGACGGCCTGCTTGAACCCGGGCGGGACCTCGCGCAGATCGAAGTCCATCCGCGCGGTCAGCGGCTCCATATTTCCACCCGTGACGAGGCAGCCGTAGTCGCGGAAGACCACCCCGCACAGCAGGTGCAGCCCGGAGTGGGTGCGCATCAGCGCGGTGCGGCGACCGTCCTCGACGGCGCCCCGCACGACGGTGCCGACCGGGGGGACGGGGTCGCCCTCCACCGGGATCAGCTCCAGGTCGTCGCCCTTGCGCACCCCGGCGACGCGGGTCTGCACGCCCTGCCACAGCAGGACCCCGTGGTCCGGCGGCTGGCCCCCGCCGCCGGGATAGAACGCCGACCTGTCGAGGACGATCCCCTCGGGGCCCGCGTCGAGGACGACGGCCTCCCATTCGCGCAGTGCCTGGTCGTCCAGTTCCAGCCGGGTCGTTCGCCCATGAACCTCGCTCATGCGCTCACCCTAGGGATCACCAGGGGCCGTAGGGGCCCGATCGGTCACCGCGGCCGTTCTTCTTCTTGTAGGGCGCGACCGCCGGGCGGACGTCGGCGAGGTAGATCGCGGCGGCGATGAACGCGGCGACCGGGAGGATGCCGATCAGCAGGCCGATCGGGCTGATGCCGAGCGCCCCGGGCGCGATGGCGTGGGCGCCGCCCACGACCGTCGCGACGATCAGCACGATCATCCACATCTTCTTGCGCCACTTGCCCGCGGCGGAGTACGCGCCCTCCGGGACGGACAGCGAGTCGATCAGCGCCCACGCCTCCATCACGAACGCGATGATCAGCAGCAGCCAGAAGAAGTAGTCCAGGACATTGAAGCCCGACATCGGCGATCAGCGCTCCTGCTCGTTTCGGACGGCGGCTCCACGCCGCGCACACGGGGTCTGACTACCCCAACCCTATGCGCGCCGTCCAGCGTTGACCGGTGCCCCGCCTCCACCGGCGAAAACGGAGCCGCCTGTGGGAGAAGACGAAGGAGCCCGGCCGGGTGTTCCCGGCCGGGCCCCGCGGATCGAGGCGCGCTCAGGCGCCGTTCTTCTTCGTGGTGGAGCGGGCCTGCGTCCTCCCCTGCGCGGGCTTGCGCGCCTGGGAGGTGCGGGCCTTCGCGCCCGCGGCCGGCTTCGCCTCGGTCAGCTCGGCCACCTCGACGGCCTCGCGGTTCACGACCTTCTTGCCGCGCTCGGCGAGCTCGTCGATGAACTCGGCCGCCCGGGTGCCGAAGTGCGTCGCGTAGGCGACGGCCGCGCCGGGCAGGTCCTTGGCGTCGACGCGCTCCTGGTAGCGGGAGACCTCGCCGCGGTAGCGCTCGACGGTGCCGCGCACCTGGTCCCGGTAGCGGTCGACCGTCTCGCGGACCTCGCCCTGGTACTTCGTCGCGGTCTCGCGGGCACGGCCCTGGTACTTGGTCACGTGCTCCGGGACCTCGCGGATCTTCTCCACCGCGAAGTCACCGGCGCCGGCCACGGCGTACACGGCCTTGCTCTCGCGGAAATTGCTGGCCAGCGTCATCCGACCTCTTCCTTTCCATCCTGTTCGGTGTGCTCTGGCATGGCTCGTTCGGGGACATCCGGTTCGTCCGGCACTCGCCCGGCGCGGCCGCGCGCGGCGGCCCGTGCGGCCGCATCGCTCTCGGCCGCGTCGCCGCCTGCCTCGGGCTCGGCGTCTCCGCCCGGGAAGATGCCCGCCGCCTCGTTCTCCTTGAGGAACGAGGCGTAGATGTCGAGCAGGACCTGCTTCTGCCGTTCGGTGAGGAGCAGGTCGTCCCGGACCGCCGCCTGGACGTCGGTGTCGGTCTCGCGGTCTTCGAGGATCCCGGCCTGCACGTAGAGCGCCTCGGCCGAGATGCGCAGCCCCTTGGCGATCTGCTGCAGGATCTCGGCGCTCGGCTTGCGCAGCCCGCGCTCGATCTGGCTCAGGTACGGGTTGGATATCCCGGACACGTCGGCGAGCTGACGCAGCGAGATCTTCGCCCGCGTCCGCTGCTCCCGGATGTACTCCCCGATGGAGCCGACCTTCGAACTTGCCATGTCTCCACCCTGCGTCATGGTGCTTGCAATTGCAAGCAGTCTAGCTAGCACTCGGCGGTGAGTCCGCTCACATGCCGCCGCGCAAGGTGGGGGAAATGGGGGAAAAGCTCAGCTGACCTTGGAAGACGGCACCGTCCAGGTGTTGCAGACGGCCAGCCGCCGCCCCTCGTAACCGGTGACGACCCAGCCCGCGTAGTGGCGTCCCGAGCCGTGGTCGCGCTTCTCGGGCGGCAGCCGCTCGTCGCCGCGGCCGCGCACGTCCCTGATCATGGCGTTGAACTGGTCCTGCGTCATCGGGAGCGTGACCCGCTCGGTGCCGAGGAACGCGCCCGCGAAGCACTGCGCCTGCAGCTCGATGCGGCGGCTCGCCTCGTTGCGCCGATCGATGTCGCCGGTGTCCATCAGCCGGTTCCCGTAGAGCAGGATCCCGGCCCGGTTCTGGACGTGGTGGCCGTACTCGTGCGCGATGACCCGCGCGAACACCGCCCAGTTGGAGAGCGGCTCACCGCCCGAGGTCTCCACGACGTGCCGGACGCCCACGTACATCGTGTCGTTGGCCGGGCAGTAGAACGCGGACGCGCCCGGGGCCGGGTACGTGCCGCAGGGGCTGCGTCCGGGCTGGTCCCAGAACACGCGGTCGGGCTCGTCGAACCGGATCCCCGCCTTGCGGAACTGCTGGGACCACGAGTTGTCGAGGCAGTCGCTCAGCACGTTCATGAACTGGCGCATCGACGCGCTGCTCGGCTGGATGCCCGGCACCCGGCAGTTCACCGGCGCCAGCGCGCCGGTCTCGTAGAGCCTGCTGCCGACGGCCTGTTCGCGGGCGGACCCGCCTCCGCCGCCGCCCCCGGAGGAGATCGGGGGCCGGTTGGCGGTGGCGCCGCCCTGCCCGACGAGGAACGTCGCCCCGAGGATCGCGATGACGGCCACCGACGTGAGGGCGCCGAGGATGCCGGCGATCGTCCCGCCCGCGCTGCGGCGCGGGGGCGGGCGCATCGGGACGTACCGGTACTGCTGCGGATAGGGCGGGCGGCCCGGCGGCCCGTAGGGAGGCGGGCCGTATCCCGGCGGACCGTAGCCCGGCGGACCGGGCACGGGCCGGCCGTACGGGGGCGCCGGGGGCCGCCCCTGGGG
>NZ_SMKB01000330.1:0-6508 GCF_004348575.1 Actinomadura sp. 7K534 | reverse complement strand
GCCCCGCGACCGCCTCGACCGTGGCCCCCTCCGCCAACGCGAGCAACCGCGGCGTCCCCAGAACCGGCACGTCCCCACTACCGACCCGAACAGCCGTATCCGCATCTCCGACGACAACGGACACCACGCCCCGCGATCCCAGCTCCATCCCCCCATCCTGCCGCCCTCCGGTCATCAGGGCGGCCGCACGGCCCGCCGTTCCACGGCCGCCGTTCCGCCGAGGTCGTCCAGGAGCCGGATCAGCAACTCTCGATGCTCCGCCAGGTTCCGCTCACCGAAGCGTTCGGCCAGCCGCCCTTCCAGGTCAGCGCGTGCGCGCCGCGCCGCCGCGACGGCGTCCCGGCCACGGCCGGTAAGCCGAACCCGGCGCACGCGAGCATCAGCGGCATCGGCCACGCGCTCGCAGTAACCGAGCCGTTCGAGCTCGGCCACGGCCTTGGAGGCCCCCTGCTGCGTCATGTCCAGCCGGACGGCCAGCTCACCGACCGTGGGCGAGTCGTCGATCAGATGCTGGAAGACGTACCCGTGCGAGAACCGCAGATCGCCGAACCCCTGGCCGGCCAGCTGCTCCTGCACGAGCGCCGCCGCCGCCTGCCCGACGAACAACGCGAGCATCCCGGTGTCGAGCTGCCGAGGGTCGAGCGTCGTCATGCCACCATTGTCATATTGACAACCCTGGTTGTACAACTAAGGTTGTTAATATGGCGCATCCCAACATCGACACCGCGCTCCGCTACCACGAGGCGGTCTCGGCCTTCGCGACCGGCCAAGACCTGGCCGCGTTCTTCGATCCGGAAGCCACCCACCACGAGCTGCCCAACGCGCTCTTCCCCCGCGGCAACGTCCGCGACCTGGCGGGCCTCTGCGCCGCAGCCGAAGCGGGACGCAAAGCCTTGAGCGCGCAGAACTTCAAGGTCCTGAACGCCCTGGCCGCCGGCGACCAGGTAGCCCTGGAAGTCCTCTGGACGGGCACGACCGCGGTCCCGATGGGCGCCATCCCCGCAGGCGAAACCCTCCGGGCCCACATCGCGACCTTCCTGGAGTTCCGCGACGGAAAGATCCTCACCCAACGCAACTACGACTGCTACGACCGCCTCCCGCCCACCTGACCCGAACTGATCAGCAGTCCCGTTCGGAGCGGACGTACTCGGCCAGTCTCACATCGAGGACCTGGGTGTCCGTGGGAGGAGGACCGGCGACATCCCACCAGCAGATGTCGCTGATCTCCTCATTTGGCGTGAACCCCGTGAAGCGTGCAGAGACCCTGGCGCTGTACATAGCGGCGTACTCCTCCCGCGGCGGCCCGGTCAGCCGAAACCGCGCGTACCCAGCCAGATCAAGGGTGGCCAGCCGCAGGCCACTCTCTTCCCACAACTCCCGCAGGGCTGCCTGCAGAGGCGTCTCCCCAGGGTCGATCAACCCACCGGGAAGTTCCCATTTCCCGCGAAAGCGGTTCAACACCAACAACACATCCCGCCCACACGAGACGACGACCAACGCCGCAGGCATCGGCACGTCATCCGGCACACGCGGAGTGCGCACAGCCGCCAGAAACGCCGTCAACGCATTCCCGTCCGCATCCACAGCCAAATCCCGATCCACACCCCCATGGTGAACGCCCCTCCCCCAACACACCAGGCAGCGGCATCCGGAGAGGATCGAGAAACCGGACAGCTCACCGGACCACTGCACCTGGCCTGGCGCTCAGCAGTTCGCCCGACGAACGAGATCCGCCGCCCTAATGTAGAGGTCGACGTAGAGGTCAACTTCCTGGTCGTACTCATTCACGAGGATCCAGCCGTCACCACGCAAGCGCCCCAGCGTGAACCTTGGACCGCGAGAGGTGTATTCACTACCGGTCACTGGGGCGTAAACGGAATAAACCCGTCCAGCATCAAGTACAGGCGAAGGTGGATCGGCCGTCCATCCCACCGGTGGAGAGGTGATGGGCACCTCAATCATCTTTCCTGGGAACTTAGCCGGCGCCTGAAGGCGGATGTTCACTTCCGGCGAGAGATCATCGCGCGTGGAGAGGTAGATCGAATCTGGTGCCTTTCCCAGACACCAGGCCACTACCACGGTGGGGCGCCCAGCCCTATCCAACGTCATCCCGGCCACGCCGCCAGATTCCGGCGCGCAGGCGGTCACGGTTGGCCACACCACACCCATCAGCAGCAGCACTGACAACAGGGGTCTCCACTCGATCCCGCTCATACACCGAAGACGCAGCAGCCCGCGAACTCGATCACCTCACGTCCGCAGCCGGTCAGGCCCTCGACGCCCCGCACATGAAGGCCCGCCTCCCCCACGGGTAAATCAGAGATGCAAGGCCGCAGTATGACTGCGGCCGCTACCGTTATCGCGTGGCGCTAATGATCAGTTCCGCCATACCGGTCAGCCGGGACACATACTCGGCCGCCTCGCCATGCAGTTCGGACATGACGCCACGGAGATCATTCAGCGAGCCGCGCAAAGCGGACCGATGTGCGGCATCGATGGCCCCTACTGCAGATAGGCCGAGACACACCCGGCAATGTAGGCGTCGAGTGTCGCCATTGATTCGCCGCTTGGCACATCCAGCCACCGCAGATCCCCGCCCCCGCGCAAGTCCGGAACCGTCCAGCTTCAACGCGCGGCACAGCCCACACCCGAGGGGACCGGAACTCGACCGAGGGGAGCGCGGAGGCCGGGTGCGTGGCCGGGACCGTCCACCGCGGGGCGGGACCGTGGACGGCCGCCGCGCCTTGCGCGTGCGGCCTTGGGGGCCGTTCGCGGCACGGCCCCGACCACCGTCCCGCCCCGCCGTGGACGGCCCGCACGCTCGGCACCGCGCAACTCGGGGCAGGCCCCCGCGCAAGGGCAGGCCGCACAGGTACCGGGCAGCGGCTTCCAGGCCGGGCGACGCTTGAGACGGAATTGCCGACACGGCGCCGGCTGACTCCCTTCGGTCGCCCCTACGGGTGGCCTACGGCCATCGACCGGCCCCGACCCTGCCAGCACGCAACCGAAGCCGCGGCCCTCATCCCTCCCCCGCGTCGTCTACGTCGACAACGACCCGGTGGTACACGCGAAGGCCCCGCCTCTCTGCAACGGGGGAAGACAGAGAGGCGGGGCCGGTGGCGACACGCAGCGGCCCAACTCCCCAGCCAGGACCACGCACGCCACCCACCAGGACGAGGAACAACCCCTGAGCCCACCACCCCACGGGGTCATCCCTCGCGGCCTACCAGGTACCGGGGAACATCCGGTGCTTGAGAAGCGTGTCCACCTGGTCGGCCGCCGCTATGGCATCGCGGCAGGGAGCCAGATAGCCGCGCCGCCCACGCTCAGCAGCGTGGTAACCCCATGCACCGCCGGGGACGGCCAGGGCGACGACGCCGAGCCCGACGTGATCGTCGGGACCGCTGGCATAGACCCACAGCACCGGCAACGGGAACCCCTGCGAGCGGTACAGCCGGACCAGCCGCCAGCCCCGAGGCTCCAACGCCACGGCCAGGAGATTCAGGTATTTCTCTGCCGTGGCGCCGCCCCGAAGTGTCCGCCAGCGCAACACGTACCGCTCCGCATTCAGAAGGCGCACTTGGCCCATACGACCTTCCCGCCTTCCATGAGCGGCCGCGTACCCCAAGCACGCACGAGATGCGACATCAGGAATAGGCCGCGCCCTGAAGTGGCCGCGTAGTTCTCGGGTTGGATGACCGGCAGGTCTGGTCCTTGGTCCCAGACCTCGATGACCACCAGGCCGTCACGCTCGTCCCGGAAGACCCGCACGATGATTTGGCCGTCACCGTGCCGCCATGCGTTGGTGACCAGCTCACACACCACGAGGCGGCCCACATAGTCATCTGTGATGCCCCACTCGCGGAACCGATCGGCTAGAAACGTGCGGGCACGTTGCGGCGCGCGGTCGGTGGGTTCAAGGAACAGGGTCGGGGTCGGCGCCTCGGGGGCTGTGGCTGTGAGCATGGCGCACGACCCTAGGAACGGCTCGTGCCAGCAGCCCGCACATCCGTGAAGGGAAAAGATCCGTACTCAAATGCGGGTCACACGACCCCAGCGCGCTGGGCCAGGCCGCGCAGTTCGGGAGTGCTGGCTCGATGTTCGCGACGGACCAACTCCGTCAGCAGCTCGTTCGTGGCGGAGTCGTACCGGACGAGTTCGGGCGAAAGTCGTTCGGCCTTTAGGAGGGTGTTCACCGACGCGGCGTCCTTGCGTTGGACGGCGTAGGCCCGCGCCAAGTCGAGGGCGACTTGGGCACGACGGCCGAGGAGGCCGGGGCCGAGGCGATCGACGTCGAGCGGTTCACCGCGCTTGAGAGCGAGCTTCGGGTCTCCGAAAGCGACGGCCGCCGAAACCTCATGGATCTGGACGTTCGTCGGGCCGAACGCAGTCCAGAAGTCGTTTCGATCGCTGCCGAGCCGACCAGCGACCGCGCGGGCAGAGGCGAGATGCCTGTCCACCGCCGCGCGATCGAATAGGGCGGCCGCCGCCGTGACCGCGACTAGGCACAGTCCGCCCTGCACTGACAGGAGCAGGGGAGACGGGCGACGCGTGGAAGCGGCGAGGGCATCACGTGAACGCACGGCCAGATCTTCGGCCTCACGCGTCCGCTGCTGGCGAATCAGGATGTAGCCGAGCCGGTAGGCACTAACGGCTGCGAGGAGGGGACGGTCTCCGAGGCGGGCCGCAGACAGCGACCTGTCCGCCGCGGTCCAGGCGAGATCAGCCTCACCGACTCGGTTCAAGATCGTGGCCGCCGACTGGTAGATCAGCGAGCACAAGGTGTAGGCCGCGCGCCTCTCGTCTCCGTTCCGCGTCTGGCACGCCCGCTCAGCCGCGATGATCAGTCCTGGGAGGAGGCGTCCCGCTTCGTCGTACCGTGTGGCTTGGTAGCTCTTGTTCGCGCGCCGCAGTTCGTGGCCCAGCCAGGAGAGCCGGGGCCGTTCGCCGTCGCCCGCACCCGCGTTGATCATGTTGGGAAGGGTCTCGTAGCGGAGCATCGCTTCCCTGATGCCCGAGGCTCCCTCGTACTTGGCCATGTCCCCACCCATGTCATCACTTGTGAGTTGCTATATGTCCAGGTCGAGAACCTCGGCCAGGCGGACGAGAACCGAGTGACTGTCGATCGAACGCCGCCCTCGCTCGACCTGGCTCAGCCAACTCTCCGAGCGCCCGACCAGGCCCGCGACGACCACTTGCGAGAGTCCGCGCCGCCGACGCTGACGGGCGATCCGTTGTCCGATCTCTGCGCGCGCGTCCACGGCTCTTGTCCTTCCGGCCGGTCAACCGTCGAGGATGCTGCCCAACTCAGTGAGGATCTGATGCCAGGTTGGCATGCGCGCGTCCGGAGGGGCAGCCGGATCGAACAACACCCGGACGCCCGCCCCTCGCAGCGTCTCCACGTTGTTCGCGAAGGCGGGATGACGGGCTAGCGCGTCCTTGAGCAGCGGCGCCGCCACGATCGGGACGCCGAAGCCCATGAGTTCGCAGAGCAGGCCCACGGCGAACGAGTCGGCGAAGCCCGCCGCCCACTTGTTCATCGTGTTGAACGTCGCGGGAGCGACCACCACGGCGTCAGCGGTCGGCAACTCGTCCGGTTCCTCGGGCATGCGGAACTCACTCCGGACCCGTTCGCCCGTCAGTTCGGCAAGACGTGGCGCATCGATGAAGCGCAGGCCCATGGGGGTGGCGATCACGCATACCCGCCACCCCGCAGCCTGCGCCAACCCAACGAAGGTTTCAGCGTCGGACGCCGCCGGAGCAGCGCAAACGACGTGGTAAAGGACACCGCGCGAGGTCACTCGGCGGGGGCTACGCCGACCGGGCAGGAGACGCCCGTTCCGCCGATGCCGCAATATCCTCCGGGGTTTTTATTGCCCGAGAGGTACTGCTGGTGGTGGTGCTCGGCGTAGTAGAAGTCGGTTGCCTTGGTTATCTGGGTGGTTATGGGGGCGTGGCCGGCGGCGGTGAGGACGTCTTGGTAGGCGTCGCGGGTGGCTTCGGCGGCCTTTTGTTCGAGGTCGGTCCTGTAGAAGATGGCTGAGCGGTACTGGGTGCCGACGTCGTTGCCCTGACGCATGCCCTGGGTCGGGTCGTGGGCTTCCCAGAAGATGCGGAGGAGGTCTTCGTAGGAGACCTTGGTGGGGTCGTAGACGACGCGGACGGTTTCGGTGTGGCCCGTCTTGCCGCTGCACACTTCTTCGTAGGTGGGGTTCGGGGTGTAGCCGCCCTCATAGCCGACGGCGGTGGAGATGACACCGGGGGTCTGCCAGAACCTGCGTTCGGCGCCCCAGAAGCAGCCGAGGGCGAACTCGGCGATCTCGGCGCCGTCCGGGTACGGGGGTGCGAGGGGGGCGTCGAGGACCTCGTGGCGCGGTGGCACCGGGATCGGCTCGTCCCTGCCGGGGAGTGCCTTCTCGGGAGAGACCATCTGGGTCTTCGCAAAGCCGAACATGCCCTCAGGCTAGCTCGCCGGGGAAGCGATGTCCCGGGAGCCGGTGGAGGGGTC
>NZ_SMKB01000032.1:0-47962 GCF_004348575.1 Actinomadura sp. 7K534 | reverse complement strand
TATAAGAGACAGGGTGTGGCGTTCGCGGTCAAGGCGGGTGCGGCGGGCGCGCGGCGGCCGAAGAGGTCGAGGGCCGCGATCAGGCCGAAGACGGCGAAGCCGTGCCGGTAGTGCAGCACCTCGTAGAACAGGCCGCAGACGAGGAACACGACCAGGAGGGCGCCGAAGAGCTCGGGATGCGGGACGAGCCGCGCGTACTCGGGTTCCAGCGCGTCCCGCCGCGCGATCCGCAGGGTCCGCAGGATCAGCACCGCCAGCAGCAGGATCAGCGCGACCCCGCCGATGAACCCGCGTTCGAGGACGGACGCGATGTAGTCGTTGTGCGCCTCCTGGACGTACGCCTCCTGCCGGACGCGCATCTGCGTCTCGGTCTGCGCGGCGCCGATGCCCCACGGGTGCTCCTGAGCCTCGATCATGTCCCAGGTCGTCGCGAAGACGGTGCTGCGGGACTCGGTGCTCTCCCCGGTCGTCCGGCCGATCGAGTCGCGCAGGATCGGGGACGCCTGCCCGGCGCGGTCCAGGAACGGCTGGATGTCGACCTGGGTGACCGTGACGACCGCGCCGCCGCCGAAGAGCGCGGCCGCGGCGCCGACCGCGACGGCGTGGTGGGCCTTGCCCTCGCGGAACAGCCGGAACAGGTAGCCGAGCAGCAGGGCGCAGCACAGCGCGAGCAGGCCGCCGTTCGAGCCGGTCAGCAGCTCGGCGGCGAGGAGGATCCCGCACACGGCGCGGCGCGCCCACGTCCGCTCCGGGAAGCGGGTGGCGCGCACGATGAAGAAGACGCAGATGAACCAGTTGGCCGCGTAGTTGGCGTCGCCGAACGTGAACATGAGGCGCTCGCCGTCGACCTGCTTGCCGGACAGCGCGTCGTTCCCGATCGCGAAGCCGGCCATCATCACGAGCGCGTAGGCCGTACCCGTCCAGACGAAGGCGCGCAGCGCGACGCGGAGCAGCGACGGGTCGCGGCCGAGGTTGGCGATGCAGACCGCCCACAGCAGGACGTACAGGTCCTTGACGAGCGTGAGCCCCCCGGCGCCGTCGTTGGCGAGCGCCGCGACGCCGCCCGCGATGACCGTGAGCAGGGTCGGCACGAGGTACGGCCAGCGGAGCGGGACCTTCCGCGTCCCCGCCCACAGGAACGTCACGAGGACGAGGCCGCCCAGCACGGCGTCGGGCAGGGCGGTGTTGCCGGGCCCGGGGGCGAGCCCGGCGGGCATCAGCATCGGCAGCGACGCGATGCCGGCGACCAGGGCGACGGCCTCCAGCCGCAGCCCCCGCCGGGGCGGCGGGGGCTGCGGCGGCGCCCCGGCTGCCGGGGCGGTCGTCGGAGCGGACCTGGTCGCGGTCGCCGTCATGACCGCCGGTAGGGCCGCCGGGACGTGCCGCGGTACGTCTCGTCCAGCACCGTGCCGAGGTGGGCGGGGGTGAACCACTCGCCGATCCGGCCGCGGGCGCGCTCGGCCATCCGGTCGGCGGCGGCCGGGTCGTCCAGCAGCGCCGCGATGGCGCCGGCGAGCCGCTCCGGGTCCTCCGGCGGGACGAGCAGGCCGGTCTCCCCGGCGAGGACGAGGTCCTGGTTGGACGGGACGGCCGTCGCGACCAGCGGGATCCCCGCGCTGATCGCCTCGACCAGCACGCAGGGCAGCCCCTCCCAGCGGCTCGCCATCGCCATCAGGTCGAACGCCGGCAGGACGGCGGCGACGTCGTCGCTGTGCCCGAGCCAGCGCATCCGGTCCTCGACGCCGAGCCTCGCGGTCAGCTTCGCCAGCCGCTCCGCCATGGGGCCGCCGCCGACCCACAGCCCGAACACGTCGTCCGGCAGCCGGGCGATGGCCTTCGCGAAGATCTCCGGGCCCTTCTGGAAGGTCAGCCGGCCGACCGACCCGACGACCTTCACGCCGAGCGGCAGGTCGAGGCGGCGGCGCGCCTGCGCCCTGGCCCCGGGGGCGGGCGCGTAGGCGTCGACGTCCACGGCCGGCCACGACAGCCGCACCCGCTCCGGCGTCGTGAGGCCGAGCCGCAGCGCGGTCGTCACCGTCTCCGACCCGATCCCGAGGAACGCGTCGGTGTGCTTCGCCGCGATGCGCTCCAGGCGGATGTAGGCGCTGCGCCGCGCCCACGACTGGAACTCGTTGAACGGGAACCCGTGCCAGGTGTGCACGATGCGGGGCACCCCGGCGCGGGCCGCCGCGAGCCGCCCGATGACGCCCGCCTTGGACGAATGGGTGTGGACGACGTCGTACCGCCCCTCCGCCAGCACGCGCGTGAGGGTCGACAGCGCGGCGAGGTCGTCGCGCGGCGAGATCTGCGGCACCAGCGGCCCCACCTGGACGATCTCCATCCCGGCCCGGTACGCCGCGGGCGTGAGGTCCCCGGCGGCGGCGTTCGCCACGGCTTCATCGCCGTGCAGGACGGCGTCGCGGCCCGCGGCGGAACGGCCCGCGGCACCCCTCGCCGAGGGTTCGCTGTCCATGCCGACGCCGCCGGTGACGATCGCGCGCTCGTACGTGCCGTCCGGCAGCGCGAGCGCCCCGTTCAGCGCCACCCGGCCGCCGCCGCCGTTGAAGCGGGTGATGACCTGCGCGACGCGCAGCTTCCTACCTGTACTCACGGGTTCCTACCTGTACTCACGGATCACCTCACTGGCCGGGAGGGAACGCCTGGCCGGCCGGTACTCCGGCAGCAGGCGGCGCAGCAGCAGCCGCACCTCGTCCGCGTCGCCCGCCTCGACCGCCGCGGCGAGCGCGTCGAGCAGCCGCGGCACCCCGCCGGGCGGCGGCAGCGGCCGGGTCCCCCAGATCTTCGGGTGGGCGGTGCGGATCCGCCGCTCGGAGTCGGCGAACGCCTTCTCGGCGAGCTTCTCGCCGGGACCGAGCCCGCGGAACCTGATCGTCACCGCGGGCGAGCGGAGCTGCGCGGCGTACCGCTGGACCAGGTCGAGCACCGGGACGGGGCTGCCGATGTCGAGGGCGAACGTCTCCGCCTCCTCCGCCAGCGCCGCCGCCTCGATCAGCAGGCCCGCCGCCTCCGTCACCGTCATGACGTGCCGCGCGGCCTCCGGGTGCGCGATCGTGACGACCTCGCCGGCGGCGATCCGGCGGGCGAGCGGGCCGAACGGCGTGCCCGGCGCGCCGATGACGCCGCCGACGCGGACGGCGGCGAAGCACGTCGGGCCGCCCGTCGCCGTCTGCAGCAGCAGTTCCGCGAGCCGCATCGTCGCGCCGAGCACCGACGTCGGCTCCGCCGCCCGGTCGGACGAGACGAGCACGAGGCGCCGCACCCCGTGCCGCACCGCCGCGTCGAGGACGTGCCTGGTGCCGAGCACGTTGTCGGCGACGCCGCGGCACGGGTCGTGCTCGACCTCGGCCAGCCGGTACCGGCCCGCCGCGTGGAAGAGCCGCTCGGGCCGCGCCTCCCCGACGACGGCGTCGACGCGGGGGGCGTCCCGCACGTCCGCCTCGGCCAGGGTGACGCGCCCGCCGCCCGGCCGCCCGGCCAGTTCCCGGGCGAGCCGCTCCAGCCCGCGCCCGTCCTTGTCGACCAGGCACAGCGCGGCCGGGCCGAGCCGCCAGACCCGCCGGCACAGCGCGCCGCCGACCGTCCCGCACGCGCCGGTGACGAGCACCCGCCGGCCGCGCAGCAGGCGCCGCCCCCGCTGGTCGCCGAGCGGGATCTCGGCCCGGTCCAGCAGCGGGCTGAACGGACCGGCCGGCGGCGCGGCGGGCGGCGCGGCGGCCCGGTCGCCGAACGACACGCGGAATCCCCGGGACGGGCGGTGCGGCGGGATCCAGCGCACGGTCAGGCCCGGGTCCGCAGGGCCTCGGTGAGGGCGGCGACGACCCGGTCCTGGCCGTCCGCGGTCAGGCCCGGGTAGAGCGGCAGCGACAGCAGCTCCTCGCCGACCCGGTCGGTGACCGGGAGGCCGCCGCACTCGTCCTCGCCGAGGATCGACCGGTAGGCCGACAGCTGGTGCGCCGGGATGAAGTGCACGGACGTCCCGACGCCCGCCTCCCGCATCGCGTCGCCGACCGCGTCGCGGTCCGGGACGCGCACCTGGTAGAGGTGCCACGCGTGCTGGACGCCGTCGAGGCTCTCCCGCTGCGGGAGGACGACCCCGGGCACCCCGGCGAGCGCCTCGTCGTAGCGGGCGACGAGCTCCCGGCGGGTCTGCTGCCAGCCCGGCAGCGAGCGGATCTGGGCGCGGCCGATCGTCGCCTGGACGTCGGTCATGTTCGCCTTCAGCCCGACGTCCTTCACGTCGTACCGCCAGCTACCGCCCGGCAGGTACCGCTTCCACGAGTCCTTGCTCATCCCGTGCAGCCGCATCGCCCGGACCCGGTCGGCGAACTCCTCGTCCCTCGTCGCGACGGCCCCGCCCTCGCCGATCGGCATGTTCTTCGTCGCGTAGAAGGAGAAGCACGCCGCGTGCGAGGACGAGCCGACCGGGGCGCCGCCGCGCGCCGCGCCGGGCCCGTGCGCGGTGTCCTCCACCACCCGCGACCGGTCGAGGCCGACCGCCTCGGCGAGCGCCGGCACGTCCACCGGGTAGCCGGCCTGGTTCTGGGTGACCATCGCGGCGGGCGCCACCCGGGCCGCCGCGGCGGCGACCGTGTCCGGGCTCGGCACCAGCGTCTCCTCGTCGATGTCGGCGAAGACGGGGCGGTGCCCGGCGTGCAGGATCGCGTTGATCGCGCCGCAGAACGTCAGGCTGGGCGTCAGCACCGGCGACCCCGGCGGCAGGCCCATCGCGCGCAGGCTCAGCTCCAGCGCGCTGGTGCACGAGGCGACCGCGACGACGTGCGCGGCGCCGATGTGGTCGGCGAACTCCTGCTCGAACGCGGCGGTGTCCGGCCCGGTGGTGAGCCACCGGCCGTCGAGCACCTTCGCGACCGCCTCGGGCACCCCCTCGGTGAGCGGCGGGACGCAGAACGGAACGGCTGAACTCATCTGGCTACTCCTTGGTCTCGCGCCCCTTGGCGGGCCTGCGTGCGGAAATGCGGGTCGTCGCCTTGCGCGACGCGCCGACGACGCCGAGCAGCGGCCAGCCGGACGCGGCGACGAGGTCGCGGACCGTCTCCAGCCCCGCCACCGTCGTCACCCGCCCGACCACCACGACCACGCCGACCGTGTCGTCGGCGCCCGGGTCGATGTCCTCGAACGCGTGCACGTGGCACGCGCGCCGGACCGGGACCGGCTGGGTGGTCTCCGACGGCGACACCTCGCCCGGCTTCTTCGCCATGACCGCGGTGCCGCCGCCGGCGCGGACCACGGACGTGCCGCTCCGGCCGCCGGGTCCGTCGCTGTTCAGGGAGGGGCCGTCGCCGGCGTCCTCCCCGCCTTCGGGGGCGCCGCCGTCAGGGACGCCGTTCTCGGCCGCGCGGCCGTGACGGAGCTGCACCGGCCGCGTCTCGTCGCCGTAGACGGCCGCCGCCACCGTCGACACCAGCCGCGGCGGCAGCGGTCCGGGCGCGCCGACCAGCGTGACCCGGCCGACGCCCTCCTTCTTCGCCGCCAGCCGCACCCGCCGGCCGAGGTCGGCGAGCTGCGCGGGGCCCCGGTCGGCCCAGCCGAGCAGCGGCACCCCGAGCCGCCGCGCGACCCGCCGCTGCCCCGGGATCGTGGGCCGGACCATCTCCGCCACGACCGCGATCAGGATGCCGCCGACCAGCCCGGCCAGCCCCGCGATCGCCGCCATCATGACCGTCGGGTCGCGCCGGGGCGCGGGCACCGCGTGCTGCACCACCGACGCCGTTCCCGCGGAGGTGAGCTGCGTCATCAGGTCCGAGCGGTTCGACCGCAGGCCGCTCAGCTCCGCCTGCACCCGCTCCCGCTCGTTGGCCGCCGAGATGTCGGGGAACGTGCCGCCCGCCCGCCGCGCCAGCGGCCCGAGCTTGTCCTCCAGTTTCCCGATCCGCTCGTCGATCTCGTCGACCTGCCTGCGGATCGCGTCCTGGTTGGAGTGGTTGATCTGCCGGACGACCTTGGTCGCGATGGCGTCGGTGAGCCGCTGCGCGACGGCGGGGTCCCGGTCCTTCACCGACAGCTCGACCACGGTCGAGGACCCGAGCCCGGTCACCTCGACCGACTTGGCGACCTTGCGCGCGGACCGGTCGGCCTTCTGCTCCCGCAGCACCTCGGTCAGCAGGCCCTCGCTGGTCGCGAACGCCTTCACCTGGCTGACCACGACGCTCGCGCCCGCCTCGCCGGCCGCCGCGTCCGCCGACGTCGCGCCGGCCTGCAGCCGCGACTGCGCCACCGCCGCCGGCTCCCGGCCGCTCATCAGCAGCGCCACCAGCGTCAGCGGGAGGACGGTCATGACCGTCAAGAGCACCCAGTAGCTGCGAACCACCCGCGCCGCGACTTCGTCGAGCTCCACGATCTTCCCCTTCGGCCTCGTCACGGCGAGCGTAGGAAGGCCCGTCACGCGGGCAATCGCCCAAAAGACGACCCCCGTCTACGCCGTTTGCACCAGGTGCGGGGGAGGGGCTCAGGGATCGGTGGGGCGCATACCGGCGCGCATCGCGAGCGTGATGGCCTCCAGCGCGGAATGCATGTCGAGCTTCGACAGCAGGTTCTGCGTGTGGGTGCGGACGGTGTTCGCCGACAGGCCCAGCCGCTCCGCGATCTCCGCGCGGCCGAGGCCGTCCACCATGCACTGCAGGACCTCGCGTTCGCGCGGCGTCAGCCCGGCGAGGAGCGCGGCCCCGCCGGCCGGCTCCCCGTCGCCGCGCACGAGCCGGCGCAGCACCTCGCCGAGCACGTCCGGCGGGATCCAGCCGCCCTGCCGGGCCGCGGACCTGATCACCCGGGCGACGAGGTCCGCGCTCTCAGTCTTCTCCAGCCAGCCCACGGCGCCGCGCCGGACGGCCTGGACCAGCGCGTCCAGATCGCTCATCGCGGTCAGCACGACGACCCGCACGTCCGGGTGCGCTTCGCGGACCCGGTCCAGGACGTCGAGCCCGTTCTCCGCGCCGAGCGTCAGGTCCAGGACGAGCACCCGCGGGCGCTCGGTGGTGGTCAGCGCGAGAGCGCGCCGCACGTCGGCCGCGATCGGCAGGATCACCAGATCGGGCTCGCGGCCCAGCCGGGCCGCGAGGGCCTCGGCGAAGAGCGCGTGGTCGTCCACGATGAGGACGCGGGTCGGTTGCATCCACCGACGATGACCGCTGCCGCCGCGCGGCGGATCCTGCAAATGCTGTACTCGCCCGCTCGCCGCCCCCGCTCGCCGGCCGCCCGTTTCGGACGTCCGCCGGGCCGTCCGGCGCGCTCCCGGGATCCCCGCTGGTGACGGCCGTAGAAGAACTCGTGCGCGGACGTCCGGAGGGCCCCGCCGGTTCACCGGCGTCCGGACCCGGTCACCTGGGGTGCGGGCCGTTGACCCTCCGCGACCGCCTCCTGATCCTGAGCGTGACCACTTTCAGGGGACGCACGGCTATCAGGGGATGCCACATGAAAGTCCTGATCACCGGGGGAGCCGGTTTCATCGGCAGCACCATCGCCTCCGCCTTCGCCGAACGCGGAGTGACGCCCGTGGTGCTCGACAGCCTCGTCACGGGCCGGCCGGAGTTCGCCGACGGGAGGATCTTCTACCGGGGCGACATCGGCGACGGCGAGCTGGTGGACCGGATCTTCCGGGAGCACCCCGACATCGTCACGACCGTCCACTGCGCCGCGCTGATCGTGGTGCCCGACTCGATGGCCGACCCGCTGCGCTACTACCGGGTCAACCTCAGCAAGACCCTCGACCTCGCCGGCCACCTCATCCGCAACGGCCGGGACCGGATGATCTTCGCGTCCACCGCGGGGATGTACCGCCCCGAGCCGGACCTCTCGGTGTCGGAGACCTCCGCGCTGGAGCCCCAGAACCCCTACACCCGCTCGAAGATGATGGCCGAGCTGCTGATGGAGGACCTCACCAAGGCGTCGAGGCTGCGGGTGGTCTCGCTGCGCTACCTCAACCCGATCGGCGCGGACCCGCAGCTGCGGACCGGCCTGCAGAGCAGCAAGCCCACGCACGCCCTCGGCAAGATGATCGAGTGCCACGACCTCGGCGTCCCCTTCAAGATCACCGGGGTGGACTGGCCGACGCGGGACGGCACGGCGATCCGCGACTACATCCACGTCTGGGACATCGCCCGCGCCTTCTACGAGGCCGCCCTGCGCTTCGACTCGATCATCCCGCCGCTGGGGGACCGCCCCGGCTACCAGGTGATCAACCTCGGCACGGGCGACGGGACCACCGTCCGCGAACTGGTGGACGCCTTCCGGGAGGTCGTCGGCGACGGCTTCCGGGCCGAGGACGCCCCCGCCCGCCCCGGGGACGTCGTCGGCGCCTTCGTCGACCCGGCCAAGGCGCGGGACCTGCTCGGCTGGAAGGCCGAGTACACCATCGAGGACGCCATCCGCCACTCCCTCCAGTGGGCCGAACGCCGGCGCGAACTCGCCGCGTCCTGACCGGCCGATCCGCTCCCGAGCCCGCCGCCCGCCTCCAGCGATCTCGCGGAGGCGGTGCGGCGGGCCCGGCTCGTCGTGTTCCTCCCGTGCCGGGGGCATCCCGTGCTATCCGCCCCACATACCCGGCCCACGCCGCTATGTCGCGTAAAGAAGCCAGTAGTTACTCTATGTGTTTCTTTGGATACTTAGAGTTATAGTGTCGCTGTTCTGTACGGGTGGGGCAGGTACGCGGACTGAGGAATCATGAAGCGAGCATGCAGGGACAGGCGTGTCCGGATCGTCCTGGTGACCGCCATGGTCCTGGCCGCTCCGGCAATGCTGATCGTCCCGAAGGTGCGGACGGATCTCGTCCGCGCCTGCGGTTGTGTCGTCGACGTCTCCTGCGCCTCGCGGGACTTCTCCGGCGAGGGGCCGTTACCGGGGAACGCGCCGTACTCCGCCGCGCGGGCGGCGCTGCGGCGCCAATCCGGGGACAACTCGGACACCGGCCGGGATTCCGTCGTCTCGATTCCCGTGGACGACGCCGGCCTCGACCTCAAGTTCAGTTTCTACCGGGGAATCGGCGGCGGGGTGACCAGTACGCTCACCCGGGACGCAATGGCGCTCACCTTCGAAGGAGGCGCCGGCGTCGGCGGATCCTTTTCCGTGGGCTCGGCCCTGGGAATGCGCCACACCGGGCTCTCCTTCGAGGCGCGGGCTTCGATGAGCGGCCGGCTGCGCTTTCTCAACCCGCCGGACTTCGGCCTCACGATGTCGGGGGACGGCAGGCTGCAGGCGTATATGGACGTCAAGACGTCGCACTTCCGTACCCGTTTCCGGTCCAGGTACGTCTCGCTTCGCGAAGTGGAGGTCGTGGGGCAGGACGTGGCGCCGATGACCCGGCGCTCCTGGAGTCTCGGCACGGAGTTCAAGGTCGCCAGCGCCTATACGGTGAAAATCCCCTGGGGGCGTTTCTTCGACGTGTGGGAATGGATTTCCGGGCTGGCCCCGGGCAACTGGGATTCCCGGTCCCCGCCCCCGCCGCCATCCGTCGACCATCCCGATTACGCGGCGGTGCTCGGCCGCACGGTGTTCAAGCATCCGCGCGCTGCCAGACCGCGCGGGAGCGGGCGCCGGGTGCGCGTCACGGTCCGCACCGTCGCGCCGCGGAAACTGTCCGTCCTGCGGGCGGCGTGACGACCCGCACCCTACGGTCCCGGGCGGCGGCATCGGCGGAAGGGGCGTCCGGGGCCGGGACGACGGACGCACCCGCGCCGGGGGCCGACGGCGGCCCGGCGGCAGTAAGCGTGCGGTGACCCCGCCCTTCCTGCCGGGCGGCGGCGGGTGCCATGCTGGCCCGCACCACAAAGGTTGAGGAGATTGTATGGATTTCGATCTTCCGGAGGAGCTGACCCGGCGTCTTGCGGACCTGGACGCGTTCATCGAGCGGGAGATCGCGCCGCTGCAGGCCCAGGACGACAACGAGCGGTTCTTCGACCACCGCCGCGAGTACTCCCGTACCGATTTCGAGAACGGGGGTGTGCCGCGCCCGGAGTGGGAGGAACTGCTGGGTGAGATGTTCCGCCGGGCGGACGCGGCGGGGTGGCTGCGCTTCGGCCTGCCGGAGGAGGCCGGGGGCTCCGGCGGGACGAACCTCGACATGGCGGTGATCCGCGAGCACCTGGCGCACAAGGGGCTCGGGCTGCACAACGACCTGCAGAACGAGGCGTCCGTCGTCGGGAACTTCCCGTTCGCGCACATGCTGCTGGAGTTCGGGACGCCCGAGCAGAAGCAGGAGTACCTGGAGCCGATGCTGACCGGCGCCAAGCGGATCGGCTTCGGGCTGACCGAGCCCGATCACGGCAGCGACGCGACCTGGATGCAGACCACCGCGGTCCGCGACGGCGGCGACTGGGTCATCAACGGCGCCAAGCGGTTCAACTCCGGGATGCACTCGGCCACCCACGACGTGGTGTTCGCCCGCACCGGTGGCGAGCCCGGCGACGCCCGCGGGATCACCGCGTTCTTCGTGCCGACCGATGCGCCGGGCTTCTCGGTCGACTTCCACTGGTGGACCTTCAACATGCCCACCGACCACGCCGAGGTGACCATCCGCGATGTGCGGGTGCCGCACTCGGCGGTCTTCGGGGAGGTGGGCGAGGGGCTCGCGGTGGCGCAGACGTTCGTGCACGAGAACCGGATCCGCCAGGCGGCCTCGGGGGTCGGGGCCGGGCAGTACTGCATCGACCGCAGCGTTGCCTACGCGCGTGAGCGGGTCACGTTCGGGCGGCCGCTGGCCACCCGGCAGGCGATCCAGTGGCCGCTTGTGGAGCTGCAGACCGAAGCCGAGATGCTGCGCGGCCTGGTCCGCAAGACCGCCTGGGAGTTGGACCGCGTCCCGCACATGGAGATCAGCGACCGGGTCTCGATGTGCAACTACCGGGCCAACCGGTTCGTGTGCGACGCCGCAGACCGCGCCATGCAGGTCCACGGCGGCCTCGGCTACACCCGGCACACCCCGTTCGAGCACATCTACCGCCACCACCGCCGCTACCGCATCACCGAGGGAGCCGAGGAGATCCAGATGCGCAGGGTCGCCGGCTACCTGTTCGGCTTCGCCGGCCCGAACAAGGTCGCGGACGCCAAGGGCTGAGGAGCGGCGCGGTGCGAGCGACGAAGGCCCTGCTCACCCACCGCACGCACCGCGGCCGCGACGGCCGGCCTGCCGGGGAAGACGGCGACGGTGTTCCCAAGCCACGGTCATCGAAGTGAGCCGTGTCGCCGATCACGCCCCCGGGCAGTCGCACCTCCCCAAAGCCCTGCCCGACCGGCGTCCTCTGGGGGCGCCGCCGGAGCCACGGATCTGGGCGGCGGTGCCGAGGCTCGGTGTGATCTGCCCTCGGCCTTTGACGACACCGTCCACAGCACGCTCATAAGGCAATGGGCAGCGTGATGGGCGGCTGCATTTCCGGCGGAACCGGTGCGCAGCCGAGGGAGGGGGCGGCCCAGGTTCAGGCGGCCTGGTTCCAAGGGGGCGGACGGCCGGTCGCGATGGGTGTCACGGTCTTGCCTCCGATGCCGGTTTCAGGCTTCTGGAGACGGTAGCTGTAGCGGCCTTCGGTATCTCGGCGGACCGTGATCCGACCAGGGTGCGCGGCCTTGTACCGGTTGTGGAATCCGCAGGTCAGGGTCAGCTGGTCGACGTCGGTGGGGCTGTCGCCCAGCGCCCAGCCATTGACGTGGTCGACCTCGCTCAATGTTCCGGGGACCTCGCAGCCCACCACCGCGCAAGTGGGGTAGAGGGCCTCGAGAACCCGTCGCTGCCCGGGGGAGGCGAACCGCTCCCGGTATCCGAGGTAGAGCGGCACGTGACCGCGTCCCAGCAGCAGCGGCGAGACCCCGGCCGCCAGCGCGATCCGCCGGGCCTGCTCGGCGGGGACGGGTGTGCCGTCGGTCAGTCTTCCGGGTGCGGTGCCGCCGGTGAGGGTGTCCAGGTCGCAGATGACGGTGACCTTGGTGGCCTTGTGCCCGCCCGACAACACGGAGGACAACGCCGCCGCGGTCCGCTCGGACAGGTCGCGGCGGTCATCGGTACCGGCGGGCTTGGCGAGCGGCCCGAGCGTTCCGTCCCAGATGGCGGCGTCCTCGGCGTTCAGCCATCCCTTGATGTACCGCCCGCCGTCCAGGGAACGCGTCGAGTCGAGCCAGGACCGGTCATAGCCCCGCTGAGCATCGTCGGGTGCCGGTTCGGTGCCGTCCCGCTCTGCGATCACGTCACGGATACGGCGGCCGAACGAAGCCACCTTCCCGGCGGAGAAGTCCTGGGCGACCATGCCGAGCAGGATCTTCTCAGCGGTGGCGCAGTCCTCATCGTCAAGACGGGCGACCGCTCCCGCGATCGTGGCGGCGTAGCCGAGGGACAGGTCACCGGCGCTCCACCGTCCGGTGACCTCGGTCAGGCGGTGCCGCTGCCGAGCGAGGACGAGCCGTTCCTTGGCGCGGGAGTCGCGCATGCCGAGCCGGTTGCGGAGCCACGACTGCGTGGACGGGAAACCCCAGCGCTGCACCTCACGACCGGCGTCCACGACGGAGACGAATCCAGTGAGGGCGGCCTCGTTCATGTCAGTGGCCGTGGAAAGGGCTTCGGTGAGTTCCAGGCAGGCGGCCGCAGATTCGGGCGGTTCGCGCCGGGCGAGTTCGGCCGCGATCGCGGACGCGGCGTTCACCAATTCCATGGTGGACGCCACCGCCAGATCGACCGCAACTCTTTCCATACCTCAATTCTAAGGCCCACCCACCCCTCCTATAGCCCATAGCGGGAGCCAAAATTGTCACCCCTACGCCACGTCGGACTTGGCGCCGACCAACAAAAGAACTAACCCGAAAATTCGGACACCGCCTCGCCTTGATAAACCTGCCGCCCACCCCGTCAACTCCGTGTCCCAAAAGAAAACGAAGCGAATTGAAGGGCCATCGCTGGAAGGGCCAACGCTGGAAGGGCTGACGGCGGAGCTCTTGGCTGGCGGTGGGGGCGGCGCGTCGGGCAGAGGGCAGGCGGAGCCTGCCCGACGAAAGCTGCACTCAGGGGCCGCAGAGGCTCCGAAGTCAAGGGTGGGACGGAGTCCCATCGCGAAGCGACGCCGAAGGCGCCCTTGACTTTGGAGGGGCGGCCCCGTACGCAGCGCCGCCCCCACCGCACGGCCGCCGAATATGGGCTCGCGAACCCACGAACTGCGGCTACGAACCGTGGCTGCGAACGCCGGCACACGGAGCCGGCAGGACCCTGGAGATCAGGCGTTCTTCAGAGACCGGGTGAGGTTCCTGAAGTCATGGGGGGTGAGGAGGAGCTTGGGTCCGTGGGGGTTCTTGCTGTCGCGGATGGCGACGGCGTCGCTCATACGGGCGACTTCGACGCAGTCGCCGCCGTTGTTGGAGCTGCGGCTCGACTTCCGCCATACGGCGGTGCTCAGGTCCACTTTTCCTTCGCCACCTTTGCTATCAGTTCGAGGGACTGGTCCACGGGGTACGCGGCGGACTGAATTGACGCGAACAGCCCGGTGAGCCGTTTGATTTCGAGGCGATCGGTGGTCGTGTCGCCGCTGACTGCGTTGTCTTTGTACCCTACCTCGCCGCCATCCGGGAGAGTTCCGATGGCGAAGGCTCCGCCGATGCCCTCGTGCAGGCGGAGCGGGGCGATCTGGACGCGGACTCGACGGCAGGAGACCGCCAGCAGGTGCTGAAGCTGGTCACGCATCACCTCGGGGTTTCCCGCGTCCCTGAGAAGCACGCTCTCATCCATCACGTACATCAGACGTGGTGGTGTTGCACTGGCCAGGACCTCCTGCCGTGCGAGGCGAGCCTCAACGGCGGCCTCGTCGTTGTCGAGCAGGTGGGCCGCGTAAGCGGGAGTCTGGAGAAGTCCAGGAACGACCAGTGGCTGGTAGCTCCGGATCGCGTCGAACTTCGGTTCCTGCATCGCCCAGTCGGCGAACCATGCCGGGACGGCGTTGGCGCCCTTGAACAGGCCGTCCCACAGATGGGTCAGTGCCTCGCGGGTGTCGAGGACGCGGTCGGCCTGGACGGCGAGGAGCCGGTCAGGACGTGTTTCCCCGCGTTCCACGGTGCCGATCGTGCTCTTCGAGTAGGGCGCGCTGTCCTGGAGCAGGTCGCACAGGCCCGCGATGCTCAGCCCCGCGGCTTCCCGGTAGCGCCGCAGCTCGGATCCGAACAGCGCGTTAGGCGACTCCCAGGGGCGCAGATCGTTCGGACGTTGTCCCATTGCTTTGTCTCCCTTGACCGTGGACGGCCGGTGACGACCGGCCATGAGCGCCGGCTGCCGTGGAAGGGCGGCCTGTGTGCACTCTTCGTGTGACTTCCAGTGCACAGAGTGACATGAGGGAGATGGTTTGACCACCGGAATTCACGAACAAAATCGATCCTGGAGATCTTTTCTGTGACCTCGCTCAAATCTCCCGCGCGCGCGCGAAGAGATGGCTCGTGAATGGCTTGCAGGGCTGTTCCACCATCGAACCTGGGGGGCCGACTACATCGGACGTACGGCCATCATCCATTTAACGACGAACGTCCAAGGTACAGCGACACGGAACTCATTCTCGTGCGTGTTCCACTGGACAATGGCCATCCGGCGATAGGTCGAGGGCCAGGTAGAGGCCGCGTCCGCATCGGACAACCGACCGCCGGTCGGTGCGGCAGGGGCTTAATCGTGACCGAGGACCCGGCGGGTCCCGGCGGCGATCTCCAGGTCCTCGCGGGCCTCGATCACGAGTGTGCGGACGGAGGCGCCGGGAGCTGTGATGTCGGTGTCGTCGTCCGCCGCCGTGTTGCGGTCCGGGTCGATGGAGACGCCGAGGTAGGCGAGATCTTCCGCCAGGCGCATCCGCACGGACTGGTCGTGTTCGCCGACGCCCCCCGTGAACACGAGCGCGTCGAGACCGCCGAGCGACGCGGTCATAGCGGCGGCGCAGGCGCGGAGCCGGTGGTGGTAGACGTCCAGGGCGGCGAGTGCGTCCGCGTCGCGTTCCGCGGCCAGCTGGCGGACCTTGCGCATGTCGCCGGTCCCGGTGAGGCCGCGCAGTCCCGAGTCGCGCTCCAGCGCGGTGTTGACGTCCTCCGCGGAGAGGCCGTGCCTGACCAGCCACAGCGGGATGCCGGGGTCGACGCTGCCCGCCCGGGACGCCATGACCAGGCCCTCCAAAGGCGTGAACCCCATCGTCGTGTCGACCGAGCGGCCCTCGGCGACGGCGCAGAGCGACGCCCCGGCCCCGAGGTGGCAGACGACCGTCCGGGCCGGAACGGTGCCGAGCATCTCGGCCGTCCGGCGGACGGCGTAGGCGAACGACAGGCCGTGGAACCCGTAGCGGCGCAGCCCGAACCGGCGCCGCCACTCCCCGGGGAGCGCGTACGTGGCGGCGGCAGCCGGGAGGGCGGCGTGGAACGAGGTGTCGAAGCAGGCGACGGCGGGGACGCCCGGAAGCGCCTCGGTGATCTCCGCCAGCGCCTCCAGCGACGCCGGCTGGTGCAGCGGCGCCAGGTCGGCCAGCTCGTGCAGCCGCTCGGTCACCTTGCCGTCGATGAGCACCGGCCCGGGGAAGTCGGTGCCGCCGTGGACGAACCGCAGCCCGATCGCGTCCGGGGGCGGCATGTCGGTCACCGTCGGGCCCATCTCGTGGCCGACTCCGGACTCCACCGCGAGGACGGTGTCGTCGTCGTCCAGGAGGCTCACCTTCAGGCTGCTCGACCCGGGGTTGACCGTGAGTACCCGCATCACCGCTCCTCAGTACCGCTCCGCCACCGACGGCTCACCTCTCAGTAGGGCCAGGTCCACTCGCTGACCTCGGGCGCGTCCTCGCCGTGCAGCCGCGTGTAGGCGCGGGCCGCGAGCCGCTGGTCGGCCATCCGCTGCCGGACGTGGGCGACGCGCCCGCCGAGCGACGGGACGCGGTCGATCACGTCCATGACGAGGTGGTAGCGGTCCAGGTCGTTCAGCATGACCATGTCGAACGGCGTGGTGGTCGTGCCCTCCTCCTTGTAGCCCCGGACGTGCAGGTGCGGGTGCCCGGCGCGGCGGTAGGTGAGCCGGTGGATGAGGTACGGGTAGCCGTGGAACGCGAAGATGACCGGCTTGTCGGTGGTGAACAGCGCGTCGTAGTCGCGGTCCGGCATGCCGTGCGGGTGCTCGCTGTCGGGCTGCAGCCGCATGAGGTCGACGACGTTCACGACCCGGACGCGCAGGTCGGGGAACAGCCGCCGCAGCAGGTCGACGGCGGCGAGCGTCTCCAGCGTCGGGATGTCGCCCGCGCAGGCGAGGACGACGTCGGGGTCGGCGCCGCCGTCGGTGGACGCCCATTCCCAGATGCCGATGCCGCGGGTGCAGTGCGCGATGGCGGCGTCCATCGGCAGCCAGTTCAGCGCCGGCTGCTTGCCCGCCACGACGACGTTGACGTAGTCGCGGGACCGCAGAACGTGGTCCCCCACCGACAGCAGCGTGTTCGCGTCCGGCGGCAGGTACACGCGGACGATCTCCGGCTTCTTGTTCAGGACGACGTCGAGGAACCCGGGGTCCTGGTGGGTGAAGCCGTTGTGGTCCTGCCGCCACACGTGCGAGGACAGCAGGTAGTTCAGCGACGCGATCGGCGCCCGCCACGGCAGCTTCCGGGTGACCTTCAGCCACTTGGCGTGCTGGTTGAACATCGCGTCCACGATGTGGACGAACGCCTCGTAGCTGTTGAAGAGCCCGTGCCGCCCGGTGAGGAGGTAGCCCTCCAGCCAGCCCTGGCACAGGTGCTCGCTCAGCACCTCCATGACCTGCCCGGACGGGGCCTGGTGCTCGTCGGTGGGGAGCAGCTCGCCCTGGAACACGCGGTCGGTGGCCTCGAACACGTCCTGGAGGCGGTTGGACGCGGTCTCGTCGGCGCCCATGATGCGGAAGTTGGACGGGTTCGCCCGCACGACGTCGCGCAGGAACGACCCGAACGTGCGGGTGGGCTCGGTACTGGTCGTGCCGGGCTTGTCGACCGGGACCGCGTAGTCGCGGAAGTCGGGCAGGACGAGCGGCTTCAGCAGCAGCCCGCCGTTGGCGTGCGGGTTGGCGCTCATCCGGCGCTCGCCGCCGGGCGCCGCGGCCAGCAGCTCGGCGACCGGGCGGCCCGTGCCGTCGAACAGCTCGTCCGGGCGGTACGACCGCAGCCACTCCGCCAGCTGGGCCAGGTGCTCCGGGTTGTCGCGGACGCCGCCGAGCGGGACCTGGTGGGACCGCCACGTGTCCTCGACCGGCTTCCCGTCGACCTCCTCCGGGCCCGTCCAGCCCTTGGGCGACCGCAGGACGATCACCGGCCAGCGGCGCCGCCCCTTGGCCCCGGCCTCGCGGGCGCCGCGCTGGATCTCGGCGATCTCGGCGAGCGCCTGGTCGAGCGCGGCGGCCATCTTGCGGTGCATGGACGCGGGCTCGTCCCCGCTCACCAGGAACGGCTGGTACCCGTAGCCGTCGAGCAGTTGGACGAGCTCCTGCTCGGGGATCCGCGCGAGGAACGACGGATTGGCGATCTTGTAGCCGTTCAGGTGCAGGATCGGCAGGACGGCGCCGTCCTTCACCGGGTCGAGGAACTTGTTGGAGTGCCAGCTCGCCGCCAGCGGCCCGGTCTCGGCCTCGCCGTCCCCGACGATGCACGCGACGACCAGGCCGGGGTTGTCGAACGCCGCCCCGTAAGCGTGGGCCAGCGAGTACCCCAGCTCGCCGCCCTCGTGGATCGAGCCCGGCGTCTCCGGCGCGACATGGCTGGGGATGCCGCCGGGGAACGAGAACTGCCGGAACAGCCGCCGCATGCCCGGCTCGTCCAGCGACACGTCCGGGTACACCTCGCTGTAGGTGCCCTCCAGCCAGGCGTTCGCGACGGCCGCGGGACCCCCGTGCCCCGGCCCCATGATGTAGATCATGTCCAGGTCGCGAGTCTTGATCGCACGGTTGAGGTGCGCGTAGCAGAAGTTCAGGCCGGGGGTGGTGCCCCAGTGGCCGAGCAGCCGCGGCTTGATGTGGTCCCGCCGGAGCGGCTCGCGGAGCAGCGGGTTGTCCAGCAGGTAGATCTGCCCCACGGACAGGTAGTTGGCCGCTCTCCAGTACGCGTCGATCTGCCGCACTTCGTCGTCGGTCATGGCGGCGGACTCGGTCATGGCGCGTCCTTGTCCCTTCGATTCGGGGGGCGAGGAATCGAAACCGTCCTCGGGGGGATCTCGTCCCCCGGATTGGCCTCCTCAACCATCACCGGAAGCCCGCCCCCGAAGGGACCGCCCGTCCCGGGCACCGGCAGGGCCACGGCGGCGGGTGCGTGCCGCCGTGGCCCTGTCCCCCCACCTGGATGTGGACGTCACCCGGTTACAGGGGCGGCCGCCGCGTCCGGGGCGCCGGTGTCCCGGCGCCCCCCGGGCGCGGCCTCCGCCCCGCCCCCCAGCGAACCGGTGGGAGCGTCTCCATTGGGTGCCTGGAAGCCTGCCGCCTACCAGCGCGTAAGTTCACGGGTTCGGGCGCGCGATCGGTGGACGGTCGCGCATCTGCGACGAGAGGTCGCCGCCCGGAAGTCCGGCCCCGGCGGTCTGCCATGCTACGCACAGGCAGTCGACGGATGCGGACGGGAGCGGCATGGGTGGGTTCTTTCGCGGTCGGACGCTGGCGGACATCGCGCGCGGCCTGCGGTCCGGGGACGAGTCTCCGGCGGGGCTGCTCGCGGGCGCGCTGGAGTCGGTCGACCCGGACCTGAACGCCTTCGTGACCCTCGACCCCGAGGGGGCCGGGGCCGCGGCCGCGCGCGCGGGCGAGGAACTCGCGGCCGGCTACGACCGGGGTCCGCTGCACGGCGTCCCGGTCGCGGTGAAGGACATCATCGACGTGGCGGGCCTGCCGACCGGGATGGGGTCGGCGCACTTCGAGGGCCATGTCGCCGAGGCCGACGCGCTCTGCGTGACGATGCTCCGGGACGCCGGCGCCGTCATCGTCGGCAAGACCGGCACGCACGAGTTCGCCTACGGCGGCACCGGCGACGTGTCGGTGAACGGGCCCGTCCGCAACCCGCACGACCGGGAGCGGATGTCGGGCGGCTCCAGCAGCGGCAGCGGCGCCGCCGTCGCCGCCGGCATGGTCCCGCTCGCGATCGGCACGGACACGGGCGGCTCGGTGCGGATCCCCGCCGCGTTCTGCGGCATCGCCGGGTTCAAGCCGTCGTACGGGGCCATCCCGGCCGGCGGGGTGTTCCCGCTGGCGGTGTCGTTCGACCACGTCGGCGTCATCGCCGCGTCCGCGGACGACTGCCGCATCGCCTACCGGGCGCTGACCGGCCCGGCGGAGGCCGTGCCGTCGCCGGTGGACGAGAGCGCGCCGCACGGCCGCGTCGCCTGGATCGAACCGCTGGAGATCGACCCGGACGTGGAGCGGGCCGTCCGGGCGCTGTTCCCGGACGCGCCGTCCGAGCGGATCGACCTGCCCGGGATCAGGGCCGTGTTCCGCGCCATCCAGGACGCCGAAGCCTACGACGTGCACGCCGAGCGGGTCGCGGAGGCGCCCGGCCTGTTCCAGCCGCCGACCCTGGAACGCCTGGAGCGCGCCGGCCGGACGCCCGCCTGGCGCTACCTGCGCGCGTTCCGCGAACGCGAGCGGTTCGCGGCGGAGGTCGCCGGGCTCCTCGACCGCTACGACGTCCTCGCGCTGCCGACCCTCCCGATCACCGCCCCGAAGATCGGCGAGACGGAAGGGCCGCTCGGGTCGCACGTGCCGACGCTGGTGAGCCTCACGTGCCCGTGGAACGTGCTGGGCCTGCCCGCGCTGAGCGTCCCGGCGGGCACCGTCCACGGCCTCCCGGTCGGCGCCCAGCTGGTCACCCGGCGGGGAGCCGAGTCCCTGCTGTTCGACGCCGCCGCGAACCTCGCCGCCGCCTGACGGCCGTCACAGGTACAGGCCGAAGAACTCTTCTGGGTGGTCCAGGAGGGGCGGCAGGTCGTCGGCCGTGAGCGTGACCAGGTCCTTCTTGCTGGGCGGCTTGGCGGGCTTGCGGTTCTTGCCGCTCTTGCCGGTGGCCCCGCCGATCTCCTTGCCCGCCACCACCGCGGCGGACGCGACGCGGTCGGCCTGGTTCGCGACCGCGACGTCCAGCATGTTGCGCATCAGCCGCCCGTTGCCGAACGACGGGCCGCGGGGGGCGCGGCGCAGCATCGCCAGCAGGACGTCCTCGGTGCCGGGCGCGAGCCGGAAGCCGTCCGCGGCGGCGAGCTGCCCGAACAGGATGATCAGCTCGTCGTCGGTGTAGTCGGGGAAGTGGATCTGCTTGGGGAAGCGGGAGTCGAGGCCGGGGTTGGCGGCGAGGAACTCCGCCATCTCCTGCTCGTACCCGGCCACGATGACCACGAGGTCCTCCCGGTGGTCCTCCATGAGCTTCACCAGCTCGGCGATCGCCTCGTGCCCGTAGTCGCCCTTCAGCGGCGACTGCGTCAGCGTGTACGCCTCGTCGATGAACAGCACGCCGCCGAGCGCGCGTTCCACCAGCCGCCGGGTGCGGGGCGCGGTCTGCCCGATGTACTCGCCGACGAGGTGGGCGCGGGACGCCTCGACCAGGTGCCCGGACGACAGCACGCCGAGCCGCTTGTAGATGCGGCCGAGCAGCCGCGCCACCATCGTCTTGCCGGTCCCGGGGTTGCCGGTGAACACCATGTGCCGGGTCGGCGGGGTGATCGTCAGCCCGGACTCGCTGCGCAGCCGCGCCGCGTGCGTCCCGGCGACGAGCAGCGCGATCTCGTGCTTGACGGTCTCCAGCCCGGTGAGGTCGCGCAGCTCGGCGAGCGGGTTGCCGGTGGCCTGCGAGGTGTCCAGCGTGTCCGGGATGTCCTGCTTGCGGATCAGCAGGCCCGCCTTCGGCGCGCTGCCGTCCGCCGCCTCGCCGGCCGCCTCTCCAGCAGCGTCGCGCGCCGCGGCGGCGCGGGCGCGGGCCGCCGCGACGACCAGGTCGGCGAGGTGGGGTGCGAGGCGGGCGTTGCGGAGCGTCTGCATCGGCGGGGTCGCGGCGAGCAGCACGCCCGCGGCCTCGATCGCCTGCCTGGTGCCACGGGCGCCGCGGGCCTCCAGCGCGCGGCGGAACAGCTCGGCGTGGCCCTGCGCGGTGAACGGCCGGGTCCGCGCGATCCGGAACCGCTGCGGCAGCACGGGGTTGATGTCGCGGATCCGCTCGTCGCCGCCCGCGCCGGCCAGCGCCACCAGGTGCAGGTCGGGATGCACGGCCAGCAGCCGGTGCAGCTCCGCGGCGATGGCCTCCCCGTTGCCGGGGTCGCCGACGATGGTGTCCAGGCCCTCGATGATCAGCAGCCGGTCGCCCGCGCAGTCGCGGGCGTCGGCGTGCAGCTTGGCGACGGCGTCCGACAGCCGCTGCCCGGTGAGCAGGTTGTCGGTGACCCAGTGCGGGTCGCGGCCGAGGGCCAGCGCCCGGCCGAGCTCCTGCGCCGCGTCGCGCTTGCCGGTGCCGTCCGGGCCGGCGATCAGCAGCCGGACGGGCTCCTCGCCGCGGGTCAGCTCGGCCAGCGCCGCGACCACCTCGGGCTGCCCGACCAGCGACGTCGCGATCTCCGCCGGGCGGTCCGACCCGCCGCCGGCCCGGCCGCCGGTGCGCGCGGCGGCGTCCCCGGCCGGTTCCCCGACGCTCTTGAGCGTCTCGGTGAGCGGGTTCACGACGCGGCGGCGCGGCGCGTACAGCCGCCGCAGGTCGGTCTGGAACTGGCCGACCGGGATCCACTCGGCCTTCGGGAACCACGGGTCGCCGGGCAGGCCCTGGGCGATCGCGACGAACCGCATCGCCATGTCGAGCCAGCCCCGGCAGGCGTCGGCGGCGCCCGCGACCAGCGCCCGGACGAGCCACGCGCGCGTCCGCTCCTGCCAGGCCCCGGGCTTGAACCCGCGGTGCTCGGCGGGGAACCGCCGCCGCAGCTCGTGGTACCGCTCCTCGCCCACCGCGACGGCCAGCTCCGCCGGGACGTGCTCCATGCTGCCCTGCAGCAGCAGCTGGATCAGGTGGGTCTCGACGCTCTCGTCGCGCGGCGCCGCCTCGGCCAGCACCTCGTAGGCCGCCAGCAGCCCGGTGCAGACCCACTCCAGGTAGCCGACCGGGCCGAGCAGCTCGGGCACCGCCGTGACGATGTCGTCGCCGGCGTGCGCGTGCCAGTGCTCGCGGAGCTCCGGCTTCGGCAGGTTCACGTCGCAGACGGGCGCGTCGTCGTACAGCCGCAGCAGCGCCTTGCGGCGCTCCTCCAGCGGCTGGATGCCCTCCAGGACCGACAGGCAGTCGCGGGCCAGCTCGATCGCCAGCTCCCGGTCGGGCGCCTCGATCAGCCAGTCGACCGGCGGGCGCCACCGCCCGCCCGGCGCGTCCCACCGGGTCATCCGGGTGCTGAGCGGGCCGGGGTTCACCAGGTGCCGGTGCAGCAGCCGCTCGGGGAGCTGCGAGTACGACCCCGCCTTGATCGCGCCGCCGCCCGGCAGGAACGCGAGGATGCCGAAGATCTCCGCGGTGACCAGCGTCGCGGGCAGCGTGAGCAGCTTGTGCTCGTCGGTCGTCAGCTCCGCCGCCCGCGGGTCGGCCGCCAGCCCGTCGATCCGCGCCGCGATCTCCTCGAACAGCCCGTCCGGGACGCGCCACGGGCCGTACGAGTAGACGTCGAGCACCGGCTCGTCGGTGAGCAGTAGCTCCAGATGCTCCGGCAGCCGCAACGAAGTCTCCCCAAGAGTGATCAAAGCCGGGGTACAGCTTATGTTTCCCGAGGGAGTGCTGGCTTGGCGGTCACCCGGATCGGGTGTAGCGGACAGGCCGATCGGTGGTATAGGGGCGGTACCGAAGGTCAGGGACGGCGGAGTGCCTCGACCGCCAGGCGGGCGACGGTGCCGATGGCGGCGTCCGCGCGCGGCAGCACGGCGACGGGCAGCAGGGACCGGGTGAAGACCGCGACCGCGTAGCGGCCCCCGTCCGGGTACTCGACCGCGCCGACCTCGTTGCGCAGCGTCGGCAGCGTCCCGGTCTTCCCGCTGACGACGACGTCGTCGAACGGGAACCCGGACGACAGGCGGTGCGGCCAGACCTGGAGCCCGAGGAGCCGCCGCATCGCCGCGCACCCGTCCGGCGGGGCCGCCTCGTCCCGCCAGATCATCGAGAGCAGCCGGGTCATGTCGCGGGGGGTGCTGCGGCTCGTGCGGAGCGGGTCGAGGGCGCGCAGCCGCGCGGCCACGCCGGGGTCGTCCAGCCGGGACCACACGTCCGCGAACCCGGTCACGCCCGCGTCGGCGAGCAGCGACTCGTGCAGCTCGCGCCCGCTGACCTCGACGACCGTGTCGCTGAGCCCCAGCGCGGCGGCGGCCGCGTTGACCGCGTCCCGGCCGACCCGGTCGAGGACGGCGTCGGCCGCCGCGTTGTCGCTCACCGTGATCATCAGGAACGTCAGGTCGCGGAGCGACATCCGCACCTCGTCCAGCATCCCCGAGATCCCGGTCGGCCCGGCGGTGCGGTCGGCCGGGCCCAGCACGACCGGCTCGGCCGGGTCGAGGACGCCCTCGGCGGCCTGCCGGTGGAACGCGACGAGCAGCGGCACCTTGAACACCGAGGCGAGGACGACCGGGTCGCCGGCCCGGACGGCGACCTCCCGCCCGCTGTCCATGTCCACGACGTGCAGGCAGCCGGTCACCCCGGCGGCCCGGAACTCCGCCTCGATCCGCTCGGCGACCTCCCCCTGGGCGGCCCGGCGCGCTTCGCCCACGCGCTTCGCTTCGCTCATGCGCTCCGCCTGTGGGGGGTCGCCCCCCCACGCCCCCCGCTTCGCTTCGCTCATGCCAGGAACCCCGAAGACGGCCGGGGGACGACACGGCGTGCGGGCGCGGCGTCCAGCGGCGTCATGCCCGCCTCGCGCCGCAGGACGGCGGTCGCGACCGCGACGAAGTCGGTGATGGCGCGGAGGTGCTCGGGGTCGCCCGCCCGCCGCCAGATGCACGACGTCCGCCACGCCAGCGGTTCCCCCACCAGCGGGCGCCACGCCACCCCGGTGGTGTCGTCGACGCGGGGGACGAGGGCCACGGCCGTCCCCGCGAGGACCAGCCCCAGCGCGAACTGCGGGTGCCGGGCCTCGTGGACGGCGTCCGGCGCGTAGCCGTGCCTGCGGCAGGACGCCAGCAGGTCGTCGTGGGCGCCGGGCGCCTCCTCGCGCGGTGGGACCACGAGGTCGCGGCCGCCGAGGTCGGCGAGATGCACCTCGGGCGACGCGGCCAGCTCCGATGCCGCGGGCACGAGCACGCCGAGCGGCCGGCCCAGCATCGGGCCGAGCTCCAGGCCGCGGGAGTCGCACGGGTGCCGCACGATCCCCGCGTCCAGCGCGCCCTCCGCCAGCCCGCGGACCTGCTCGGCCGTCCCCGTCTCCCGCAGGTCGAGCCGCAGGTCCGGGCGGCGCGCCCGGAACGCGGCGATCAGTGCGGCGACGATCGGGCCGCCGAGATCGCTCGGCAGGCCCGCGCGGACGGTCCCGACCTCGCCGAGCCTGGCCCGCTCGGCGACGGAGTAGATGCGGTCCACGCGGGTGAGGATGTCACGGGCCTCGTCCAGGAGTAGCCTTCCCGGCGCGGTCAACGCCACCTTCCGGCTCGACCGGTCGAACAGCCGCACCCCGAGTTCGCGCTCCAGCCGCTGGACCCGCTGGCTCAGCGGCGGCTGCGCCATGCCGAGCCGCTCCGCCGCCCGGCCGAAGTGCAGCTCCTCGGCCACGGCGACGAAGCACCGCAGATGCCCGACCAGGTTCACGATCAGCGACGATATCAAGTGAGATATCCCTCTGACATAGATATCAATCTTGGACATTTCGCGGTGCGCCTGATGTTCTTGTGCCTTGATCGGAGGGGAAGGGAGACCGATATGCACCGATCCCGAGTGATCATCGCCGCGGCCGTCGCGGTGGTGGTCGTGATCGTGGGAGCGGGGGCGGTGTGGTTCGTGCGCCGCGGCGACGACCCGCGGGACACCGCGGAGCGCTTCCTCGCGGCCTGGAGCAGCAGGGACCTGGCCGCGATGAAGGCGCTGACCGACCGGCCGCCGCCCGACTTCGAGCAGCGCTTCACCCGCATGCTCGACGACCTGGCCGTGACTGGCCAGCGCTTCACCGTCGCCTCCATGGGGGACGCGGACGACGGCGAGGTGAAGGGGTCCTACACGGCGGAGCTGCTGATGGCCCGGACCCGGACCTTCACCTACGACGGCGCCATGGCACTGGTCGAGCGGGACGGCGAATGGCGCGTCCGCTGGTCCCCGGAGCTGCTGCATCCGGAGCTCAAGGAGGGGCAGCGGCTGCGCACGGCCCGCGACTGGTCCGGCCGCGCCTCCGTCCTCGCCGCGGACGGCAGCGTGCTGAGCGCGTCCCCGTCCGGGTCCGCCCGCCAGCTCGCCGGGCAGCTCGGGACCGCGTCCGCCAAGGCCGCGAAGGAGCTCGGCCCGCCCTACCGGGAGGGCGACGCGGTCGGCACCGACGGCCTGCACCGGCAGTACGAGCGCCGCCTCGCCGGGACGCCCGGGCTCGCCGTGCAGATCGTCGACGCCAAGGACAACGAGGTCAAGACGCTGAAGCGCTTCGACGGCTCCGACGGCGAGCCGGTGAAGACGACGATCGACCCGGAGGTGCAGTCCGCGGCCGGCGAGGCGCTGGCCGGCGCGAAGAAGCCCGCCTCCATGGTCGCGTTGCGCGCCTCCACCGGCGAGATCCTCGCCGTGGCCAACAAACCCGGCGGCTACAACCGCGCCCTGATGGGCCAGTACCCGCCCGGCTCGACGTTCAAGGTCGTCACCGCCGCCGCCCTCGTGGCGGACGGGGTGGGCGTGAACACCGGCGTCGGCTGCCCCGCCACCACCACGATCGGCGGCCGCTCGTTCCACAACTACGAGGACGAGGACTTCGGGAAGGTCCCGTTCCGCGAGGCGTTCGCGCACTCGTGCAACACCACGTTCGCGCGCCTAGCCGTGGACAAGCTCGGCGAGGAGCGGCTCACCGAGGTCGCCGGCCAGTTCGGGTTCAACGTTCCGATCATCGCGGGGCTCCCCGCCGTCCGCGCCGCGTTCCCGCAGAACAAGGACGACACCGCCCTGGCGGCGGCGTCGTTCGGGCAGGGCCAGGTGCTGACGAGCCCGCTCAACATGGCGAGCGTCGCGGCCGCGGCGGCGAACGGCACCTGGCACTCGCCGCGCATCGTCGACGCGTCCCTCGCCTCGCAGGCCCTCGACGCCGGCGGCCGCAAGCCGGTGCCGCCGAAGAAGCTGGAGCCCGCGGTCGAGAAGGCCCTCCAGGTCCTGATGCCCGCCGTGGTCAGCGAGGGCACCGCGTCCGACGTCCGCTTCCCGGCCGGGACCGCGGGCAAGACCGGGACCGCCGAGTTCGGCTCGGGCGAGGAGCCCCCGACCCACGCCTGGTTCATCGGCTACCGCAAGGACATCGCCTTCGCCGTCATAGTCGAGGACGGCGGCACGGGAGCCGAAGCCGCCGCCCCCATCGCCGCGAAGTTCCTCAGGGGCCTGTGACCCCCCGGAGGAGGATTGTTGTTGTTCGGGCTATCGCCTGCTCGTCTGCGGCTGCGTCCGGGGTCTGCTTTGTCGTCATGATCGCCATGACCACCGGGGGGCCGGACGGGGGCCAGGCTATGGCGATGTCGTTGGCGGAGCCGTAGGTTCCGCCGGTGCCGGTCTTGTCGCCGGCCGTCCAGCCGTCCGGCAGGCCCGCGCGGATGCGCTTGTCCCCGGTCACCGTGGCCTTCATCCAGGCGGTCAGTTGCTTGCGGTCGGCGGGCGCGAGGGCGTCGCCCACGGTGAGGGCCTGCAAGGTCCCGGCCCAGGCGCGCGGCGCGGTCGTGTCGCGCTTCTCGCCCGGTCGCCATTCGTTGAGGCCGGGTTCCCAGCGGTCGGAGCGGGTGACCTGGTCGCCCAGCGAGCGGAGGAAGGCGGTGAACCCGGCGGGGCCGCCGATCTGCTTCAGGACGAGGTTCCCCGCCGTGTTGTCGCTCTGCGTGATCGTCGCGTGGCAGAGGTCGGCGACGGTCATGCCGGTCTTCACGTGCTTCTCGGTGATGGGGGAGTGGGCGCTGAGGTCGCTCTCCTTGTAGCGGATGACGCGGTCCAGCAGCCCAGGGTCGGAACTGCGGGCCTTGCGCAGGACCGCGCCGCACGCGATCGCCTTGAACGTCGAGGCGAACGGGAACGTCTCGTCCATCCGGTGGCCGACGGCCCGGCCGGTGCCCGTGTCGACGGCGTAGGCGCCGATGCGCATGTCCCGCGTCCTCTCCAGGCGGCGGATCTGCTTCGCCACCTCGGGAGCGGACGTCGCGGGCGGCGAGGCGGAGGCCGGGACGCGGGACGCGCCGCCGCCCGGCGCCTCCGCGCCCGTGGTGGCCGTGTCGCCGTCGCCGCAGGCGGTGAGGGCGGCGAGGGCGAGCACGGCGGTGCCGAGCGACGCCCGGAGCCGGGGAGTGTTTCCCTTCATGCGGAAAGAAGATCAAAGCGGCGGAGCCGCTGTCCAATCGCGGCTCACAGCCAGTCGCGGAGTTTGAAGACCACGTAGAGGGTGCCGCTGCAGACGAGGATGATGACGGTGCTGGCGATGAAGCCGCTGTGCTCGGCGAAGCCCGGGTACGGGAGGTTCTGCCCGTAGAAGCCGGTGACGGCGGTCGGCACGGCGATGATCGCCGCCCAGCTGGTGACCTTCTTCATCACCTCGTTCAACCGGTTGCCCTGCAGCGCCAGCCGCGCGTCGAGCAGGTCGGCGACGAGCTCGCGCAGGCCCTCCGTCCACTCCGCCACGCGCAGGGTGTGGTCGTAGACGTCCTGGAAGTAGGGCGTCAGCGACGGCGCCGCGAGCTGCACGTCCCGCCGGAGCAGCGTGTTGACGACCTCCCGCATGGGCACCGCGACCCGCCGCAGCGCCGTCAGGTTCCGGCGCAGGCGGTAGCTGCGCCGCTGGATCTCCTTGACGGGGAACGCGTCGCCGAAGACCAGCTCCTCCACCTCGTCGGCCTCGTCGTCGAGCGCCTGGACGGCGTCCAGCTGCAGGTCGACGACCAGGTCGAGCAGCCCGTAGAGCAGGAACCCGGCACCGGTGTCGCCGGTGTCGGGGCCGGCGCTCTCGTCCCATCGCCGGATGAGCGCGTCGACGTCGAACCCGCGGTCCTGCCGCACCGTGACCAGCGCACGATCGGTGATGAACGCCGACAGCTCGTGCAACGTGAGGTCGCCGCCGTCCACCACCGGGACGTACGTGTTGAGGAACGCGTACCCGTGGTAGCGGTCGAGCTTGGTCCGCTCGTGCCGGGACACGGCGTCCTCCACCGCGACATGGTCGAGGTCCAGTTCGTCGGCGATGACGTTGAGGTCCTCGTGGCGCGCACCGCACAGGTCGAGCCACACGACGGCGTCCGGGTGCCGCAGGTGCTCCCGCATCGCGGTGACGGGGAAGCCCTCCGCCTCCAGTTCGCCGCGGCGCCAGGCCCGGGTCCGGGGCGGCGCGGTGCCGATGCGGTTCGCCGGATGCGCCTCGACGTCGGTCTCGGACGGGACGCCGCTCTCGGACGGACGGGGTGCCATGCGCCCCTCATACCCAGCTTCCATACCCGGCTTCGACGGCACGGGCGGCCGTCAGGCGCCCGGCGGGGCCGTGGACTCCCGGACGACGAGCTCGCCGGGCAGCACGCGGGGGCTCGGGCGCCCGCCGGACAGGAGGTCGAGCAGGGTGGTCATGCCCTGCGCGCCCAGTTCCTCGGCCGGGAGGCGGACGGTCGTCAGCTCGGGCTCCAGCGCGGTCGCGAGCAGGACGTCGTCGAACCCGGTGACCGACAGGTCGGCGGGGATGTCCAGGCCCCGGGCCCGCGCCGCCTTGTAGGCGCCCGCGGCGATCAGGTCGTCGTCGCAGACGAGCGCGGTCGGCCGGTCCGGCGCGTCCAGCAGCCGTCCGGCGGCCTCCTTGGCCGAGGTGACGTCGATGGCGCAGGTCGCCCGGGTGAGGACGCCGCCGGGCAGGGCCGCGACGGCGGCCGCGAGGGCGCCGCCCCGGGCGTGGAACGTCCACTGGTCGACGGCCGCGCCCACGTGCCCGATCCGGCGGTGGCCGAGGCCGGCGAGGTGCGCGGCGATCTCGCGCATGCCGTCGGCGACGCCGAAGTCGACCGTGGGGACGCGCTCGCCGGCGGGGCCGCTGTCCAGCATGACCGCGGGCGTGTCGCGGAACCCGCCGAGCGCCTCCACGGCCATCGAGGACGCGAGGATCCCGTCGATCGCCTCGTCCGTCACGGCGAACGGGCTGTCCGCGGGGCCGACCGCGTCGTCCGGCCAGGTCGAGACGACCACGGCGAAGCCGTGCCGGGCCGCGGCCCGCGCCGCGCCCGTGTAGACGGGGCCGAAGAACGGCGCGCTCAGCGTCGGGACCATCAGCAGCACGGTCCGGGTGGTGCCGAGCCGCAGGTTCCGGGCCGCCTGGTTGGGCCGGTACCCGAGCCGCTCGGCCGCGCTGCGGACGCTGTGCGCGGTGGCGGGGGAGACCCGGCCCGCCCACTTGCCGCCCAGCACGAGCGAGACCGTGGACTGCGAGACTCCGGCCTCCTGGGCCACGTCCTTGCTGGTGGGACGGCCGGCTAACGACACATTTTCCTCCCCTGCGGGCGGCTGGGACGAATTCAGGGTAGAGCCGGACCGCACCGACATGGTACGTATGACCGGACGGGTAATACGTATGACTGAACGGCGGGTCCCCCCATGCGCGGCTATGTTCTCTTCCTGCGGAGGCCGTTCGCCGCGCGACTGCTCGGCGGAACCCTCCTCGGCCGGCTCCCCAACGGGATGGGGATGCTCGCCGTCGTGCTGCACGTCCGCGCCGACGGCGGCGGCTACCCCCTCGCCGGCACGCTCGCCGCGATCCTCGGCCTCGCGACGGCCGCGGGCCAGCCCGTCCTCGGCCGCGCCATGGACCGGCTCGGCCAGCCCGTCGTCCTGCTCCCGGCCGCCTGCGCCTCCGCCGCGGGCTTCGTGCTGCTCGCCGCGACCGGCGCCGGCCCGCTGCCGCTGTCCGTCGGCGCGGTCGTCCTCGCCGGGTTCGCGACCCCGCCGCTGGAGGCCGGGCTGCGCGCCCTGTGGCCGGACGTCCTGGACGGACAGGAGCAGGTCGACGCCGCCTACGCGCTGGACGCCGCCGCCCAGGAGCTCCTCTTCACCGTCGGTCCGCTGCTCGTCGTCGCCGCGGCCGTCGTGAACACCGAGGCCGCGCTGCTGCTCACCGGCGCGCTCGGCATCGCCGGGACGCTGGTCGTCGCGCTGTCCGGGCCGTCCCGCCGCTGGCGGGGCCGGCCGCGCGCCGCCGACTGGGCCGGGCCGCTGCGCTCCCCGGGCATGCGGGTCCTGCTGCTGTCGCTCGCCTGCGCCGGGATCGCGCTCGGCGTCTACGCCGTGGCCGTCGTCGCCTACGCCGAACGCTACGGCCGCGACCTCGCGTCCGGGCTGCTGCTGGCGTGCATGGCGGGCGGCGCGCTCGCCGGCGGGCTCGTCTACGGCGCCCGGCCGTGGGCGGGCGAGCCGAACCGGCGGCTGCCGTGGCTGCTCGCCGCGCTCGCCGCCGGCTACGTCCCGCTCGTCCTCGCGCCCGGCCTGCCCGCCATGTCGGTGCTCGCGTTCGTCAGCGGCGTCTCCCTCGCGCCCGTGCTGGCGTGCAGCTTCGCGCTCGTCGACCGGCTCGCCCCCGAGGGGACCGTCACCGAGGCGTTCGCCTGGATCGTCGCGGCGATCGGCGCGGGCGGCTCCCTCGGCTCCTTCGTGTCCGGCATCGGGCAGGACGTCGGAGGCGTCCCCGGCGCCTTCGCCGGCGCCGGGGCGGGCGGCGTCCTCGCCCTGGTCCTCTGCCTCCTCGGAGCCCGGACACTGCGCCCGGCCCCGGCGCGCCCCGTCACCGCCGAGGCCGCCGCCTGACGCCCCGGATCACACCCAGGACTGGAACCAGATCCGGTCGTGCCAGTCGTCGTAGGGGATCGTCTGAGCCGACAGGATCGGATGGAAGTACGCGAAGTTCGCCAGCACCACCAGCACGAACGCCCCCGCCGCGGCGGCGCCGAGCAGCCGCCGCGCCCCCGCCCCGCCGGCCGGCGCGGCCCGGCTCGCGCCGGACCCGTCCGGATCGGCCGGGTAGTCGCCGTGGTCGAGCCCACCGGCGTCCGCCGCGTGCGCGCCCCTCACCCCGGCGGGCGCGGGCCCTATCAGGTACCCCAGCACCAGGACGACCGCCAGCACCATGAACGGCAGCAGCGGCGTCGCGTAGAACAGGAACATCGTGCGCTCGTTGAACGCCGACGGGAACCAGCTCAGCCACCCGGCGAGGAACCCGAGCAGGATCGCCCCGGCCCGCCAGTCCCGCAGCATGATCCAGATGAACGCGACGGCGACGAGCGCGGCGATGGCGCCCCACCACAGCGCGGGCGTCCCGATCCCGAGGATCTCGCGGGAGCAGCGCCCCGCCCCGCAGGCGTTCTCCGGCTCGTTGTAGAAGAACGCGACCGGACGCCGCAGGATCGGCCAGTCCCACGGCCACGACTGGTACGGATGCTCGTCGTCCAGCCCGCTGTGGAAACCGAGCATCTGCCCGTGGTAGCGCCACAGGTCCGGCATGGCCTCGAACGGCCGCCACAGCACGAAGTCGGCCGCGTCGCCGCGCCCCCAGCCGCCCGGCCGGAAGATCCACCCCCACCAGGTCACCAGGTACGTCACCAGCCCCACCACGACGAGCTGGACGAACGCGGGAACGGCCTCCAGCAGCATCGTCCCCGCGAACGGCGACCGGACCCCGGCCGCGCGCCGCGCCCCGTAATCCCACAGCACGACCATCAGCCCGAACGCGGCGACGTAGAACAGGCCCGTCCACTTCGTCGCGCACGCCAGGCCGAGGCACACGCCCGCCGCGTACCGCCACCCGTGCGCCAGGAACGGCCCGTGCGCCGAGCGGTACCCGCCCTCCATCTTCTCGGCGAGGACGCGGCGGGAACGGTCCCGGTCGTTCACCAGGCACGCGAACCCCGCGAGGATCCAGAACATCACGAAGACGTCCAGCAGCGCCGCCCGGCTCGTCACGAAGTGCAGCCCGTCCAGCGCCAGCAGCAGCCCCGCCGCGCAGCCCAGCAGCGTCGACCCGGTCATCCGGCGGGCCAGCCGGCACAGGATCAGCACCGACAGCGTCCCGGCCAGCGCCGGCACGAACCGCCACCCGAACGGCGTCGCCCCGAACAGCCACTCGCCGATCGCGATCATCCACTTGCCGAACGGCGGATGCGCCACGAACGCCGCGCCCTCCGCCCAGATGTTCGCGTCCGGATCCGCGATCAGCATCTTGTCGGCGTTCTCGACGGTGTTGCGCTCCCAGCCGAACTCCAGCAGCGCCAGCGCGTCCTTCGCGTAGTACGTCTCGTCGAAGACGACCGCCTTCGGCGTCCCGAGGCCGTCGAACCGGAGGAAACCCGCGAACAGCGTCACCAGCAGCGGCCCGAGCCAGGACAGCAGCGGGCTCCCCGGGATCGGGGGCGCGAGCCACTCCCGCAGCGGGGGCGGCCGCCGCCGAGACCCAACGGCCGGGGCGGGGACCAGATCCGTTGTCATCTCTGGATTATTGCAGCGCCCTCGGCGTCAGGCGCTTGAGCGCCTTCCTTCAACGGGCGCTGCGCGCGATCGCTGCATCGCTCCGGCTCGCCTGGCGGCTCGCTGCGCGATCAGGTTTCTTGCTTCGCTCGAAACCTGCCTTCGGACGCGATCGCAGGCGTTGAGGTCGGTGCGTGGTGCGGTGGTGGCTGGTGTGGTCGTGAAAGTGGGTGCCGCGATGTGTTCGGCTGACGGGTGCGTCGCGAACGTTGGGGTTGGTGTGTGGTGGTGGCTGGCGGGAGGATTGCTCTCGTGACGGGGACTCTGGTGCTTGCGGCGGCGCCTATTGGGCGGGTGGAGGATGCTTCCGGGCGGTTGGTCCGGGCTTTGGGGGAGGCCGACGTTATTGCGGCTGAGGACACTCGGCGGTTGCGGCGGTTGGCGGGGGAGTTGGGTGTTGAGCTTTCCGGGCGGGTCGTTTCGCATTACGAGCAGAACGAGAAGGCCCGGGCCGAGGAACTGCTGGGGGAGCTGCTGGACGGGCGGGACGTTCTGGTGATCACCGATGCGGGGATGCCGGGCGTGTCGGATCCCGGGTACCGGCTCGTGCGGGCGGCGATCGTTGAAGGTGTGCCCGTTTCGGTGCTGCCGGGGCCGTCCGCTGTTACCGCCGCGCTGGTGGTGTCGGGGCTGCCCACCGACCGGTTCTGCTTCGAGGGGTTTCCGCCGCGCAAGGCGGGTGAGCGGGCCCGGCGGCTCGCCTCGCTCGCGGGTGAGGCGCGGACGATGGTGTTCTTCGAATCGCCGCGGCGGCTGGACGGCACGCTCGCGGACATGGCGGACGCGTTCGGCGCGGACCGGCCCGCCGCCGTGTGCCGGGAGCTGACCAAGACCTACGAGGAGGTCCGGCGCGGGACGCTCGGCGAACTCGCCGCGTGGGCCGACGAGGGTGTGCGCGGCGAGATCACGCTGGTGGTCGGCGGAGCGCCCGAGCCGGAGGGCCTCACGGACCCGGCCGACCTCGCGGCCGCCGTCGCCGCCCGGGTGGACGCCGGGACGCCCCGCAAGCAGGCGATCGTGGACGTCGCCAAGGAGAACGGCGTCCCCAAGCGTGTCGTCTACGACGCCGTCGTGCAGGCGAAGAAGTAACCGGCTTCTGGCGGTGCGGCCTGCTTGTTCAGGGAATAAACCCACTCGGAAACATCGGATGGGGGACCGAGGGGGAATCGGTCGTGCGGACTACCTGGACGAGCCATGAGAGCTGGGCCTTCGAGTGCCTGAACTGCTCGGCGGCCTGGACGGAGGAGCTGGAGGTCCGGCACTGCGCCGACGGGCACGGGAACGAGGCCGTCGTCTACGAGCGCGGCGGGCAGCCGTGCATGACGCCCTGGCTGGACCGGTGCTGCACCGCCTGCCAGAGCCAGAACGTCAAGGCGCTCGCGGCGCGGCCGGTCGCGCACGCGGAGGTGCCCCGGGCGCGCGGCGGCGAGGACGTGGCGATGGTGTTCCACCTTCGCCGCATGCACGCCTGGTGAGCGGGGCCTACTTGGCCGCGACCTCCGGGACCTTGGTCTCGGCCTGCTCGGCCGGGACCGGTGGCGCGGGGGCATCGGAGACGGCGGCGCGGCGCCGGTCGCGTTTCCAGCCGGCGACCGTGCGGCGGACCTCCGGGCTGAACGCCATGCCGGCGGCCAGCGCCGCCAGCGGGACGGCGGGCAGCACGTACCGGTAGTCGAACTCGGCGGTGGCCGCCGGCGCCAGCAGCAGCCCGGTCGCGAGCGTCCAGGGCAGCGCCGCCTGGCCGCCGAAGCGGCGCCACAGCGGGACCAGCCCGGCCAGGCCGATGAGCAGGATGCCGCCGACCATCGTCCCGCGCAGGTAGAAGACGTCCTGGTAGCCGCGGGCGACGGCGCCGAACGGCTCGACCACGCGGGTCTCGGCGTCGCCGCGCTCGTACGCCCGCGCCTCGGCGGACGCGATCGAGTTGGCGTCCATCTGCCAGTCGGGCAGCGTCCGAGTGGGCGTCCGGCGGAACTCGTACTGGGAGTACGTCGCCGGGTCGGGGAAGACCGTCCGCTCCCACCGGAAGACGCGGAAGAAGTCGTGCGCGACCACCCGCAGGTAGTCGCCGGGCTGGGAGATGATCGCCCGCTTGGCGTAGTCGTTGCTGAGCGCGTTGTTCTCCGGCCCGAAGCGCATGCCGGGGGAGCGGTTCAGCGGCGACTGGGCGTTCCAGATGCCGTCCTGCGAGTTGGGCAGCCGGTTCGCCGGCAACGTGCACAGCGGGTACTCGCGGACCGGCAGGTCCTTCATCTTGTGGCAGTCGGCGAACTTGTAGACCCGGGCGTACAGGAAGATCCCGTTGCTCTCGGTGATGGCGAACTTGCCGCTCTCCGCCTTGTACCAGCCCATGTAGGCCAGGACCGGCAGCATGCAGGCCGCCAGCGTGACCCCCATCAGCTTCCAGCCGCTGCGCCGGACCAGCATGTACAGCAGCACGCCGAGGAGCACCGGCATCCCGACCGAGCGGGTCAGCCACGACAGTCCGATGATCAGCCCGACCGCGGCCGCGATCTTCCAGGAGGGGCGGTCGTGCCACAGCAGCAGCGTGACCGCGCTCACCACCAGGAAGGTGAACATGGTGTCGGAGAGCACGAGGTGCTCGAGCTGGAGCTGGTAGGCGTCCAGCAGGACCGGCGCGGCGGCCAGCGCGGCGCCCCAGCCGGGCAGCCCGAACCTGCGCCGCAGCAGCGCGTAGATCATCACGCCCATGGCCAGGCCCATGAGGTGCTGGACGGCGGCGACCAGCGCGAAGCTGTGGAACGGCTTGAGCAGCAGGAGCAGGAATGCGTAGCCGTTCGGGCGCAAAGGGTGCGGATACGGCTCGGTGGCGACGTGCAGGTAGTCGAAACTGTCGTTGAAGAACATCACCGGCTGGTAGCCGAGCATCGCCACGACGCGGAGCAGTGCCGCTGTGGCAATGATCACACTGAACGCCGGATGGCGGCGCGCAAGTGTCCACAGTCCGCGGGCGCGACCCGAACCGGACTTCAGGCCGGTACGTGCTGTGCTTTTCGGATCGTCCGAAATTGCGGCATCCGATTTGTCGGCGACTTTCGGCCCGCCGGGCGTGTCGCGGGCCGCGTCGGCGGCCTTCGCGAATCCGTCCCCCGTGTCGTCGCCGCCCCGTGCGGCGCCGTCCGGCACGGTGCCCGGCGCCGTGCCGAGCCCCGTGCCCTCTGCTGGTTCGCCCGCCACTGCCGCACCTCCCCTGTGGTGTCCGGCCCCCGGTCCGGTGGCACTGCGTTCTCCGCCGCGCGTCACAGCCGACCCAACCTTTCCGGGCCGCTGTGCCCGTATGCTTGACGTCCTAGCCTGCCGCCCGCGACCGTGGCGGTGAGGGTCTTTCGGTTGCAAGTGCGCAACACGATACGGGTGCTCTTGACGAGAGCGGCCATCATTACCCGTCCCCGGCAGGCATCATGAACCGACGACGGGCCGCACCGCGGAACAAAAGAGATTAGTGGAAAACACCGCCGCAGACGGTCACCAGGGGTAACGAAGGAGATCGCGTGGAACTCTCCGTAGTGATGCCATGTCTGAACGAGGCCGAAACGGTCGAGACCTGCGTCCGCAAGACGATCGGTTTCTTCGAGGACAAGGGCATCGACGGCGAGGTCGTCATCGCCGACAACGGCAGCACCGACGGCAGCCAGCAGCTCGCCCGCGAAGCCGGGGCGCGCGTCGTGCCGGTGATCGACAAGGGGTACGGCAACGCGCTGATGGGCGGGATCGCCGCCGCCCGCGGCCGGTACGTCGCCATGGGGGACGCCGACGACTCCTACGACTTCACCACCCTCGGGCCGTTCCTGGACGAGCTGCGCGACGGCGCCGACCTCGTCATGGGCAACCGCTTCAAGGGCGGCATCGCCGAGGGCGCCATGCCGCCGCTGCACCGCTACCTCGGCAACCCGGTGCTCAGCTTCATCGGCCGGCTGTTCTTCCGCAGCAAGATCGGCGACTTCCACTGCGGGCTGCGCGCCTTCAACAAGGACTCGATCATGCGGCTCGGGCTGCAGACCGGCGGCATGGAGTTCGCCAGCGAGATGGTCGTCAAGGCCACGCTGCAGGGCTACGACATCCGCGAGGTGCCGACGACGCTGTCGCCCGACGGCCGCACCCGCGCCCCGCACCTGAACACCTGGCGCGACGGCTGGCGTCATCTGCGCTTCCTCCTGCTCTACAGCCCTCGTTGGCTCTTCCTCATCCCCGGTCTTGTATTCATGACGCTCGGACTGGTCGCCGGGATCGCGCTGTCGACCGGCCCGGTCACGGTCGGGGAGGTCGCGTTCGACGTCGACACCCTCGTGGGCGCGGGCGCCGCGCTCGTGATCGGCTTCCAGGCGGTGCTGTTCGCGCTGCTCACGAAGGTGTACGCGATGCAGGAGGGATTCCTGCCGCACGACCGCCGCGTCCAGAAGATCATCGACTGGTGGAGCCTGGAGCGCGGCCTGCTGCTCGGCGGCCTGCTCGCCGTCGCGGGCCTCGCCGGTCTCGTCGCGTCGCTGCTGCACTGGCGGGTCAACAGCTTCGGCGAGCTGGACCCGCGGCACTCGCTGCGCATCGTCGTCCCCGCCGCGACCGCGCTGGTGATGAGCTTCCAGGCCATCTTCGCGTCGCTGTTCGTCAGCATCCTCGGCATCCGCCGCCGCCAGCACCCGCCGCTCACCGACCCGGCCGAAGAGGCCGCCGGGGTCGTGGACGCCGCCGCGCAGCAGGTCGCGAAGGACGAGGCGGGCGCCGCCGAGCAGGGCGACGAGGCGGCGGGCGCGAAGATCGCCATCCGCAGGGCGGTCCCCGAGGACGACGACGCCTAGCCTCCCCAGCTGAACGGCTGCCCGGACGGGCCGCCGGGAAAGCCGAGAAGTAGCTGAGCGTTGCACGGGGGTCCGTACGTCGATGAGCACGCGAATACCGGCGGGCGCCGATTCCCCGTCCCCGGCCGTCGCGCGCCCGCCGGCCGCGCCCGCCGCACCGGGCACCGCCCCCGCCCGGCCGGACCGCCGCCGCTGGGCCCTGCTGTTCGGCCTCGGCTGGCTGGCGCAGGTCGCGGTGCGGCTCTGGCTCGGCGCCGAGCAGACGGTGCCGGTCGCGACGCCCGACGAGTCCGGCTACCTGTTCGCCGCCCGGGTCCTGGCCGGCGGCCCCGACGCCGACATGTCGTCCGGGACCGTCTACCGCGGCGGATACCCGCTGCTGCTCCTGCCCGCGCTCCTGGCCGGCGACGGCCCGGTCGCCGTCTACCGCGGCGCGCTGGTGGTCAACGCGCTGGTCAGCGCGCTGATGCTGCCGCTGGGCTACCTGCTGCTGCGCCGCCTCGGGGTCCGCAGGCGCTGGTCGTACGTGTTCGCGCACGTGACCGCGGTGCTGCCGTGCGTGCTGTTCTACTCCGAGTTCGCGCTGACCGACGCCGTCCTGCCGGTGATCCTCGTCGGGTGGCTGCTGCTCGTCCACAGGTGGCTGAACGCCCCGCCGCCTGCGGACCGGGCCTCGTCCGTCCGCCTGCACCTGGCGGGAACGGGCGCCTCGCTGCTCGTCGCCTACGCCTACGCCTGCCATTCGCGGGGCGCGATCCTGCTGGTCGCGCACGCGGGGCTGCTCGCGGCCGCGCTCGCGTGCCGGTGGCGGCGCCGGCCCGGCGTCTCCCTCGCGGCGCTCGCCGCCGCCGCGGGGACGGCCGCCGCGACGCTGCTGAACCGGTCGCTGCTGCCGCACATGTACCCGCACGGGGACAACGACCTCGGCGCCAACGTCGTCCGGCGGATCACCACCGAGGACGGCTGGGCCTGGACGATGTCGCTCGGCACCGGCCAGGTCTGGTACCAGGCCGTCGCCACCGGCGGCGTGGCGGCGGTCGGCCTGGTCGCCGTCGCGTTCGCCGCGATCCGGCCCGCCGCCGCGTCCGCCGTGCCCGGCACCTCCGGGCGGACGCGGGCGCTGGCCCTCGCCGTCCTCGCGGTCGTGGCGGGCATCGCGTTCGCCACCTCGGCCGCGCTGCCGGTCGAGTACCGCATCGGCAACTACGTCTACGGCCGCTACCTCGCCTGCGTCACGCCCGTGCTGTTCGCCGTGGGGGTCGCGGTCCTGCTGCGCGCGTCGCGGCGGGCGCTGCTCCGGGCGGCGGCCGCGGCGGCCGCGCTGACCCTCGCCGCCGCGTGCGTCGTCCAGTGGTACGCGGGCGACCTGCTCAGCCTGTACACCTACACCGCCTACGACTTCCCCGAGACGGCGTTCCTCACCTGGGACTGGGCCGAGTTCCACCTGTGGCACGCCACCCTCGCCGGCCTCGCCGTCCTCTTCGCGGCGGTGGTGTTCGCCCGGCCGCGGCGCCACGGCCCGCCGGTGCTCGCGGCCGTCCTCGCCGTCGTCGGGATCGGCATGAGCGTCACCGCCACCGACCGCATCGCCCGCCCGCTGGTGCGCGAGGCGGTCGCGCAGACCGACCTCAGGGGAAGCGTCGACCTGCGCGACCACCGCTCCATAGCCGTCGACTGGAACGTCCCGTGGACGACCCGGCTCTCGCACTACTACTGGGCGTGGTGGAGCGAGGGGAGCGTCTTCGACGCCCGCTGGACGCCGCCGCCGCAGAACGCCGATCTCATCGTCCTGGCGTGGCCGGACAACGTCCCGGCCAGCGCGTCCTGGCCGCACGGCGCCCCGCCCGGCTGGCACGTCGTCGACAGCCGCCGCACCGACACCGGCGACTGGGCCGCCTGGTCCCGCTAGCCGTCAGGCCGGGTCTGCGGACGCTGGCGGCGGGTTCCAGATTTCGAGGATCCCGTCGGAGGAGCGCCACCTGAGCGTCCAGCCGTGGTCGGACGGGCGCCAGCCGGACGCGATCTGCGACTCCATGCCGCGCCAGCGCGTGTAGAGCATCGGCCCCTCCCGCGCGTTCAGCGGCACCTTCGGCAGGTAGTGCGGGAAGTCGCGGATCTCGCCGCGCCACACCGGCTCGCCCCGCATGTCCCGCGTGTAGAACGTCAGGGTCTGCGCCAGCCGCCGGTCGGCGCAGATCAGCGTGATCTCGCGGTGCTCGGCGAGGTAGCCGCGCAGCTCGTGCCACGCCTTGTCGCGCGGCAGGTCGGGGACGGCGCTGACGGCGGCGACCGCGTACGTCCCGCCCAGCGCGACCGCGACCACGAGGACGACGCCCCGGCGGACGACCCGCGAACGCAGCCGCATCCGGGAGAGCAGCCCGGCCGGCAGCATCCGGAACATCAGGATCAGCGACCCGAACCCGCCCGCCAGGAGCGCGGGCAGCACCGCGAACCAGTACCGCTGGAGCCAGGCCCGCAGCTTGATGTCGTTCGGGTCGAGGACGCCGGAGAACAGCGTCAGCGGCACGGCGAGGGTGAAGAACCAGACCAGGACCAGCGCGAGCCGCCGGTCCCGGGTGACGGCCCAGCCGACGATCGTCAGCGCCAGCGCGACCGTGAAGACGGCGCCGAGCGCGTGCCAGTCGTGCATGGCGCGCGGGAACGAGCGGAGCGCCAGCTCGCGCGTCACGTAGTCGCGCGACTGGCCGCCGTGCGTGGCGGCCGAGACGAGCCCGGCGAGGGGCGTCCCCCACACGAGCTGGTTGTGGATCAGGTTGGCCGCCAGGATCGCGAGCATCGGCGCGCCGACCGTGACGTTGCGGCGCCACGGGATCCGCAGCAGCGCCAGGTACACCGGGATGGCGAGGAACAGGAACGCCAGGAACTCCCGGACGAGGAACGACGCGCCGAGGCACGCCCCGGCGGCCAGCAGCAGCCGGGTCTGGGCCCGCCCGGTCCGGCGGCTCGCGACGACCAGGCCCGCCATCCCGAGCGCGAACAGCCCGGCGCCCGGCATGTCCGGCAGCACCACCCCGGTCGACCACGTGATCTCGTGGCCGAACGGGTTGGTCATCGTGAAGAACGGGTGGACGAGCAGGACCGCCGCCGACGCGACCCCCGCCACGTCCCCGAACAGCGACCGGACGACCAGGTACGTCCCGGTGAAGAACGCGCAGCCGCCGAGCGCCGCGACGACGAAGTAGGCGGCCTCGCCGGACCCGAGGGCCTCCTGCGCGAGCCGCGCGGGCAGCACGAGGCCGAGCCGGGTCACCTGGTGCGGGACCTCGTTGAACGGCCACCTCGTGAGCGGGATGTCCGGCCAGGAGCCCGCGGCGAGCCACACGTAGTACGGGTCGAAGTACAGCGGCGGCGTCAGCAGCACCCACTGCACGGCGATCGCGGACACCGACACCAGCAGGGACAGCCACACCACCCGCCGCGTCCGCCGCAGCCGCGCGGCCGGGGACCGGCGCCGCCCGTCCGGGCCGGCGTCCCTCGTCGTTCCCGCCTCCTGCTCGCCGGCCTGCCGGTCGGCCTGCTGGTCGGCCTGGGTGTGGGCCATGCCTCGCTTCTGCCTTCTAAGGAGCCTGCGGTTGCCGGAAGGGCGGACCGCCCGCCGGACGCCGGACCAGGCTACTCGCGCACATCGCCCCCCGCGACGCGACTACCCTGATCCCATGTCCTCGTCAAGCCGTCACATCTTGACCGCGCCCGCATGGCCGTACGCCAACGGGCCCCGTCACATCGGGCACGTCTCCGGTTTCGCGCTGCCCGCCGACATGTTCGCGCGCTACCAGCGAATGGCGGGCAACAAGGTCCTGATGGTCAGCGGCACCGACGAGCACGGCACGCCGATCCAGGTGCAGGCCGACAAGGAGGGCGTGTCCGCCCGCGAGCTCGCCGACCGCTACAACGGCGTCATCGCCGAGGACCTGCACGGCCTCGGCATGTCCTACGACCTGTTCACCAGGACCACCACGCTGAACCACTACGCCGTCGTCCAGGAGATCTTCAAGGGCCTGTACGACAACGGCTACATCTTCCCGCAGAAGACGATGGGCGCGATCTCGCCGTCCACCGGCCGCACGCTGCCCGACCGCTACATCGAGGGCACCTGCCCGATCTGCGGGTACGACGGCGCGCGCGGCGACCAGTGCGACAACTGCGGCAACCAGCTCGACCCCGTCGACCTGATCAACCCGGTGTCCCGGATCAACGGGGAGAAGCCCAAGTTCGTCGAGACCGAGCACTTCATGCTCGACCTGCCCGCGTTCACCGAGGTCCTCGGCCGGTACCTGCGCGGCAAGCAGGGCGGCGCGCTGGCGTGGCGGCCGAACGTGCTGAAGTTCGCGCTGAACCTCCTGGACGACCTGCAGCCCCGCGCGATCAGCCGCGACCTCGACTGGGGCGTCCCGATCCCGCTGGACGGCTGGCGGGACAACCCGGCCAAGAAGCTGTACGTGTGGTTCGACGCGGTCGTCGGCTACTTCTCCGCCTCCGTCGAGTGGGCCCGCCGCTCCGGCGACCCGGAGGCGTGGCGCGCCTGGTGGCAGGACCCGGACGCCCTGTCCTACTACTTCATGGGCAAGGACAACATCGTCTTCCACGCCGAGATCTGGCCGGCGATGCTGCTCGGCTACGGCGGCAAGGGCGACCGGGGCGGCAAGCCGGGCTCGCTCGGCGAGCTGAACGTCCCGACGGAGGTCGTGTCGTCGGAGTTCCTGACGATGGAGGGCAAGAAGTTCTCCTCGTCCCGCCAGGTCGTCATCTACGTGCAGGACTTCCTGGCCCGCTACGACGTGGACGCGCTGCGCTACTACGTCGCCGTCGCCGGGCCGGAGAACCAGGACACCGACTTCACCTGGTCGGAGTTCGTCCGCCGCAACAACGACGAGCTCGTCGCAGCGTGGGGCAACCTGGTCAACCGGTCGGTGAACATGGCGGCGAAGAACTTCGGCGCGATCCCGGAGCCGGGCGACCTCACCGACGCCGACCGCGCGCTGATGGAGCGCAGCCGCAACGCGTTCGCGGCCGTGGGCGCCGAGCTGGAGCGCTCCCGGTTCAAGAACGCGATCACCGAGGCGCTGGACGTCGTCCGCGACGCCAACCGCTACCTGTCCGACCAGGCGCCGTGGAAGCTGAAGGACGACCCGGCCCGCGTCCAGTCGATCCTGCACACCGCGCTGCAGGTCGTGGACGACGCCAAGTCGCTGCTGACGCCGTTCCTGCCGTACTCCTCGCAGCAGGTGTACGAGATGCTCGGCGGCGAGGGCGTGTGGAGCGGCATGCCGGAACTGAAGACGGTCTCCGAGGAGGGCGGGCCGGACTACCGCGTCCTCACCGGCGACTACGCGACCGAGGCGCGCTGGGAGTCCGTGCCGGTCAAGGCGGGCGTCCCGCTGACCAAGCCGACCCCGCTGTTCAAGAAGCTGGACGCGTCGGTCGTCGACGAGGAGCTCGCCCGGCTGGAGAGCCCGTGAGCCGGGACGGCGACGGCCAGTCCTCGCGCTCGTTCCCCCCGCTCCCCGAGCGCCTCCCGGTGGACGTGTTCGACAGCCACTGCCACCTCGACGTCGTCGACACGCCGGTGCAGGAGCAGATCAGGTCGGCGCGGGCGGCGGGCGTCACCCGCATCGTCACGATCGGCTGCGACCTGCCGTCCTCGCGCTTCGCGGTGGAGGCCGCCGCCGAGTTCGACGACGTGTACGCGGCCGTGGCGATCCACCCGAACGAGACGACCGGGGTCGAGGACGCCGTCCTCGACGACGTCGAGCGGCTCGCCGCCGGCCGGAAGGTCCGCGCGATCGGCGAGACCGGCCTGGACTACTACCGCGACTGGGCGCCGAAGGCCGACCAGCACCGCTCGTTCCGCGCCCACATCGAGATCGCCAAGCGCACCGGCAAGGCGCTCGTCATCCACGACCGCGACGCCCACGACGACGTCCTCGCCGTCCTGGACGAGGCGGGCCCGCCGGAGAACGTCGTCTTCCACTGCTTCTCCGGCGACGCCCGCATGGCGGAGACCTGCGCCGAGCGCGGCTACGTGATGAGCTTCGCCGGGAACGTCACGTTCAAGAACGCCGAGCCGCTCCGCGAGGCCCTGCGGGCGGCGCCGCTCGACCTGCTGCTCGTGGAGACCGACGCGCCGTTCCTGACGCCGATCCCGCACCGGGGGAAGCCGAACGCCTCGTACCTGATCCCGCACACGGTCCGCGCGATGGCGGAGATCAAGGGCGTGGACGTCGCCGAGCTGTGCACCGCGATCGCCGCGAACGGAGAACGCGTCTTCGGCCCCTGGTGACCGGCGCGGGCTGCTCAGTCCGTGGTGCGGAACGTCGCGAAGGCGATGACGATCGCGACGTCGCGGAGCAGCGGCCGCGCCGCGTTCTCCACGCGGATCACGCACCGCCGCCCGGTGTGCGCGATCGTCGCGGCCGTGGCGCCCTGCGCGTCCGTCAGCCGCAGGCTGCTGGAGAACTTGCCGCCGATGGCGGCGGCGGAGCCGATGGGCGCCCCGCCCGGGTCGACGATCTCGTAGGCGCGCGGTGCGGGGGCGAGCCTGCGGATCAGCGCCAGCGGAGCTCCGGACGGATCCAGCAGCGCGTCCTCCGGTTCGAGGTCCTCGGCCGAGCGGTACTCGACGACCGCGAGCGTGTGCCCGCGCGGGCCGGTCAGGGCGCGGAACTCGGTCGCGTCCCGGTTGATGCCGGCCGCCTTGTCGAAGCCGGAGCGCTCGAACAGCCGGCGACGGCGGCCCGGCACCTCGACCGGCCGGTGCCCGGGCGGCGGCGGGCCGGGCGGGCCCAGCGCGGCGTGGGGGAGGCCGTCCGCATGGAACACCTTGTCCCCGGAGACGATGAGCACCGTCCCGGCGGCGGGGTCCGCGAGCAGGGACTTGGCGAGCCTCCGGCCGGACGCCAGGGTGACCCGCAGCGCCCAGAACATGACGAACGGCATGAGCAGGAGGGGTATCGCCGTGAGGAAGAGGTACCCGTTTCTGAGGAAGCCGCCTGCGTAGGGCCCCATGGGGCCGATCCGCACGGCGACGTCCGTGCCGGCGTCCTCGTCGCCGAGGCCGTAGATCTCACCCTCGCCGGATCCGCCGCCCTCGGTGCGCCACGTGCCGGTACAGGTCAGCCGGCGTCCCCCCTTCGCCCTGGGCGATTCCCGCTCGCAGTGCTCGACGGACGCGGTCGCCTTCTCGCCGTACACGAGCGTGTAGGTCATGACGACCGGCCAGAACAGCATGGCGGCAACGGCCCCGGTGAGCAGGGTGAGCGCGACCAGCCGGACCCGGAGCATGATCCCTTCGACGCGCCTCCCCGGCGGAGCGTTCCGTCAGAGGCCCGTGTGGGCGTTGAGGTGGCGGAGGCGGGGCGGGTGGCTCTAGTCTCTGGCCGTTGAACGGGCACCCCCTGGCCCGCCCCCTGGAGGAACTCCCCGTGCTCTGGAAACCCGTGCTCTGGAAACCCGCGCTATCGAAACCCGCCCGCCGGACTCCCGCGGCCTCCGCCGCGTCCGTGCTGCTGGCGGTGGCACTGCTGGCGACGGCCTGCGGCGGCGACGGATCGGCGGCCAAGAACAACGTGGCCGCGGCCGACCCGGCCGCCAGTTCGCCTCCGGCGCCGCACAAGGTCGTCATCGTGGTCGACGGCAAGCAGACCGAGGCGATGACGACCGGCACGACCGTCCAGCAGGTCCTGGACGAGGCGGGTATCAAGCTCGGCCCGTACGACCTGGTCAAGCCGGCGGCGGACCAGCCCGCCGGGGAGCTCGTGAAGATCGCGCGGCTGCTGTCGAAGCCGAAGCTGACGGTCGTGAAGACGCCCCCCAAGACGATCCGCAAGAAGAGCGACTCCGTGCCGCCGTGGAGCGAGAAGGTCCTGCGCGAGGGCCGCTCCGGCATCAAGATCGTGAAGTGGGCGTACGTGCCGCGCAAGGACAAGAAGGGCCGGACCCGGAAGGTCAAGAAGGTCCTCGCGCAGAAGGTGAAGCGCACGCCCGTCACGCGGGTCCTCGCGGTCGGCCCGCAGTCGGCGGGGACCGGCTCGGCCGCCGGGCTGAACTGGGCCGGGCTGGCCAAGTGCGAGTCCGGCGGCAACCCGAAGGCCGTGAACCCGGCCGGGTACTACGGCCTCTACCAGTTCTCCATGGCGACCTGGCAGTCGGTCGGCGGGACGGGCAGGCCGTCCGACGCCAGCCCGGACGAGCAGACCTACCGCGCGCAGCAGCTCTACAACAAGGTGAACGGGCGCTGGCAGGGGCAGTGGCCCAACTGCGGGAAGTTTCTGTTCTCCTGAGCTGGGACACTTGTCCCGTGGGGGAGACATCGCGCCTGCTCGGGCCGGCGGAAGTGCGGGCGCTGGCCGGACGGCTCGGCATCAGGCCGACCAAGACGCTCGGGCAGAACTTCGTCATCGACGCCAACACCGTCCGGCGGATCGTCCGGTCCGCCGGCCTGGCGGCTGACGACGTCGTCCTCGAGGTCGGCCCCGGGCTCGGCTCGCTGACGCTGGCGCTGGTGGCCGAGGTCCGCCGCGTCGTCGCGGTGGAGATCGACCCGGTGCTGGCCGCCGAACTGCCCGCCACGGTCGCGGCGCGGGCGCCCGGCGTCGCGGACCGGCTGGAGGTCGTGCGCGCCGACGCGATGAAGGTCACGGACCTGCCGGGGCCGGCGCCCACGGCGCTCGTCGCGAACCTGCCCTACAACGTCGCGGTGCCGGTCGTCCTGCACCTGCTGGCGACGCTGCCGTCGCTGCGGTCCGCGCTCGTCATGGTGCAGGCGGAGGTCGCCGACCGGATGGCCGCGCCGCCCGGCGGCAAGGTCTACGGCGTGCCGTCGGTCAAGCTCGCCTGGTTCGGCGAGGCGCGCCGGGCCGGAGCCGTCGGACGGGCGGTGTTCTGGCCCGCGCCGAACGTCGACTCGGGCCTCGTCGCGTTCACCGGCCGCGAGCCGCCGCCGACCAGGGCGACCCGCGAGCAGGTGTTCGCGGTGGTCGACGCGGCCTTCGCGCAGCGCCGCAAGACGCTGCGCGCGGCGCTCGCGGGCTGGGCCGGGTCCGCGCCCGCCGCCGAGGAGGCGCTGCGCGCCGCGGGCGTCGACCCGCGGGCGAGGGGCGAAGCTCTGGACGTGGCCGCCTTCGCCCGCATTGCCGAGTATGGTCCTTCAGTCCGGGGAGTTGATCCCGGAGCCCGCTAGGCGCGGTTCGGCGCGGCGGGGTGAACATCCGTCCCGGGGGCACGGGGTCGGTACGAGCGGAGGTCGATGGTGAGGGCGCGTGCGCGCACGGCGCGGGCGAAGTTGCCGATCGTGGGGACGGCGCTGCTCGCCACCGCGGCGATGATCGCCACGGTGGCGGCCGGCTGCGGCGGCGGCGCGGGCGCGGCACCGACGATCACGACGACGGCGCGGGCGGGCGTGGCTCCGACCCCGCCGAAGGAGGGCGCGTACTTCGGGGCCTGGGTGCCGGCCGACGACGGCGAGCGGAAGAAGAAGGGCCGCGAGGGGGAGAACGGCGGAGCCTCGGCGTCCCCCTCGGAGTCCCCCTCGGCCTCGCCGTCCGGCAAGCCCGCGATGGCGCCCGTCACCGGCTTCGAACGCGAACTCGGGCGGCGGCTCGACATCGTGCAGAGCTACCGGGGCTGGACGGCCGACTTCCCCGGCGCCCTGGAGAAGTCCGTCGCCGACGGCAACCGCCACCTGCTGCTGACCTGGGCCGGCGCCGACACCAGGAAGATCGTGCAGGGCGAGTACGACGAGCTGATCCAGCGGCGCGCCCGCGCCGTCAAGCAGCTGGGCCAGCCGATCTTCCTGCGCTGGTCGCCCGACATGGACACGGCGGCGGCCAGGAAGCGGGTCCACTCCCCGCAGGACTTCGTCGCCGCGTGGAAGCACCTGCGGCAGGTCTTCGAGCAGGAGCAGGTCCACAACGTCGCCTGGGTGTGGTGCCCGACCGCCCGCGGGTTCGGCGGCGCCGACGCCGGCGCGTTCTACCCCGGCGACGACCATGTGGACTGGATCTGCGCCGACGCGCAGCCCGGCTCCGACTTCGACTACCGCGACCTGTCGGAGTCCCTGAAGCTGTTCATGCAGTGGGCCCGGGACCGTCCCAAGCCCATCATGGTCGCCGAGTTCGGCGTCCCGGCGGCCTACGGCGAGCGCCGTGCCGAATGGCTCCGCGAGGCGTCCAAGACGCTGCAGGACCCGCAGGTCAAGGCCGTCGTCTACTTCAACTCGGACGAACGGGCCAAGAACGCCCGCGACCGGCGCCGCGCCTTCGCGGTGACCGGCGACAAGCACGCCCTGTCGGCGCTCCGCGAACTCGCCACGACCCCGTACTTCAACCCCAACAACCTCCCGGTGACCAGCGGCGGCTGATCAACGCGAAGCCGCGCCCCCCGGAAAAGCCTGTGCCCTTCTGAGGGGACGACCCCCCAGGCCCCCCGGAAGAGCCTGTGCCCTTCTAGGGGGACGACCCCCCAGGCCCCCCGGAAAAG
>NZ_SMKB01000329.1:0-6520 GCF_004348575.1 Actinomadura sp. 7K534 | reverse complement strand
CCGCCCCCGCTACCGGACAAGGTCTGGATCAACCCGCCACCCCAACCCCAGACCGACAACAAGCCACAAACCACCCACGTGGCCTGACGTCTCATCCGGTTTGACAGGTTCCGCAGGAGCCAGTTCCCTAGACATCGAGATCAATGACGACGTTCAAGGAGCCCGCAACGTCCTGGAGCAACTTCACGGCAGGTAAATCAGCATGGGACACGCTCACGAGCGTGCCACACCTTCTCTTCGCGCGGCGGCGCGGAGCCCCTGACCGCCGGCGCCTGATGGACAGTGCGGCGTGGGCACGATGCACGGCCAGGCTCGGCCGTCCGGTGAACGTCGCCCCGCCCCACGCTCCGCGCGGCGCCGCGCGACGGCCTAAACGCCGCCACCTCTTGACGCGGTGACCGGTCATCGCTTCGAGACAGCACACCCCGCAGGCAGAGACCAAGATCGCGGCCGGTGACCTCTGGAAGGATCACGGCTGATCCTCGCAAGCGAGCCGGGACGCCCATGGATCCCGACAACTTCTCGCACACCCACTCCAATACTCCAAGCCGACCAGGCGGGCGGGCCTCGACCACTGACACCCGCATGACCTCTGGCACTCGGGCGCCTCGTTGACGCTGGTCCAGGGGACGCCGTTGCGCGTCGTCTGGGAGATCCTCGGGCACACGCCCATCGCAATCACGCAGGACGTCTATGGGAACCTGCGCGTTGACGACAGGTGCGCGGGGCCTAGGCAGTGAGCGGCGATCTCTTCGGGCCCCGACCCGTCCCCGTGGCTCCCAAGGGGTACGCAAAAGCCCCCTACCAAGATCGGGAGGGGGCTCTGAGCTGGGCGCACCCGAAGGGATTCGAACCCCTAACCTTCTGATCCGTAGTCAGATGCTCTATCCGTTGAGCTACGGGTGCCTGCCGGGATTACTGTACCGGCTCCGCGGACCGGACGGCGAATCGGTTGTGCAACACGCGCGGGCGGACGTGTGACCTGAGTCACGGAACTTTTGGCGACCAAGGTGCGACAAAAGGGTGTCGAGACGTGAGCGGCCTGCAAAGGTTTGACTCCGTTCGAAGCCCAACCCCCCTGAAGGAGATTCCCCATGCGTATGTCTGCCACCAAGCTCGTCGGCGTCCTCGCCGTCGGTGGCCTGATGCTCGGTTCCACCGGCTGCGGGGCGGTCGACACCATCACCGGTGGCAAGAAGACGACCGCCTGCAAGAACATCGAGAAGGAGCTGCGGAGCTTCTCCACCGGCGGCGCGGCAATGTCGTCGTCGGGCGGCGCCGAACAGACCGCTCAGAAGTTCTCTGACACCGCGGCCAAGATCCGCTCGGAGGGGCAGAGCGCCGGCGGGGACGTCGAGTCCGCCGCGACCGCGTTCGCGGGCGACCTCGACAAGACCGCGGAGCTGCTGCGGCAGATGACCTCCGGCAGCACGAACCTGCAGCAGCCCGACACCGCGGCCATGCGGCAGCACGGCAACGACCTGGCCAAGGCCTGCGGCTTCTCCGCCTTCCGCCTGGGCTGACCCGCCGGCGGTTCGTTCCCGCGGCCCCGGGAGCGAGCCACTTCGCCTAGCCGGGGATCTCGGACTATGCTGCTGGGACCCGCAGGCCAGACTTTGCCGGTAGGCGCGCCCAACCGGTAGCCTGTCTGCGCCTGACGGCTACTGGAGGATTCGCCTAGTCCGGTCTATGGCGCCGCACTGCTAATGCGGTTTGGGTGCAAGCCCATCCGGGGTTCAAATCCCCGATCCTCCGCCACTCTGACCAGGGACTTCGTCCAAGATTACGATCTTGAGCGAAGTCCCTGTCGCGTTCCAGATGTCCGTTTTTCCGCGCCTGGTGTGCACATGGTGTGCACGGGACGTCGGCGGAGTGCGCTCGTGCCCGGCTGAGGCGGGGTCCTGACCCTCTCGGACTTGGTTACCCTGCGTGTTTGCCGCGCCTGTTGCGGCGATCCGCGAATGAGATCACGTTGGGGGCTGCAGCAGGCGTTTCCGGCTGGGGTCGGCGCGGCACGACCGCGGCCACGGCCTCTGCCGCTGCCCTGGACACCTCTGGCAGCACCGAGGTGTAGGTGTCGGCGGTGAACGAGTGGCGGGCATGGCCGAGCGTCTCGCTGATCACTTTCATGTTGACGTTGCCCAACAGGGCGAGCGTCGCAGCCCCGTGCCGTAGATCGTGGAAGCGGATCGGCGGCAGAGGCTCGCCTCCGATCGCCACCTGGACTGCACGCACGGAGGTCCGGTGGTGACGGGAGATCTTGTCGATGGACCAGCCCTCGACGGAGTGCCTGTGCTGGACGAGTCCGTACTTCCTGATCAGGTCCTCGAACCGCGTGGAGATCCACTGGGGACGCAGGCGGGCCCCGTCCTCACGGGTGATGACCCGCCCCGAGTCCACCCATACGTCAGGGCCAGCGACGGACCTCTCGCGTTCCTGGCAGGCCCTCCAGTCCAGCAGAACCGCGATGGTCGCCTCGTCCAGCGCCACGGTGCGCTCGCCGGCCTCGGACTTGGTGTCGTCGTACTCGTCGGCCTGGGTCTCGGAATCGGGGCTCGTCTCGCGGACGGTCAGCGTGCCCGCGCCCTGCAGGTCGGTGTCCGCCCAGGCCAGCCCTGCGACCTCGGCACGACGCAGCCCGCGGAAGGCGACCAGATGGAAGAGGGCGTACAACCGCTCCTCCGCGATGAAGTCGAGGAAGGCGCCCGTTTGGGCGGGGGTCCAGACCATCACCGGCCTGGGCGCCTTTCCGGTCTCCTGCCACCGCTCGACGCGTTCCGTCGTCCAGACGAGCGGCTTCACCCGTCTTCCCCTGATGCGAGGTGGTTCTACGTGCGCGATCGGGTTCTCTTTCAGGCGCTTGGACTTCACCGCCCAGTTCAGAGCGGAGAGCAGGACCGCATGGATCTTCCTCACCCGCGTCGGGGAGATGGGTTTGGTCTGTTTGCGGCGGGGAGTCTCACCGACCTTCAGCGGTCTCGTCGAGTACGCCCGAACCTCGAGGAGGCGCCGGAGCAACTCGCTGGGTTTCGTCCCCGCGGGTAGCGGACGGTTGATCTGCAGGATCGCCTCGTACAGGCCGATCACATGCTTGTCTCTCAGGTCGACCAGCTTGAGGTGACCGAGTCCGGGCACCAGGTAGAGCTGGACGATCTCCGCGTAGTCGGCGAAGGTCGAGTTGGACAGACTTTCCTTCTTGGCTGGAAGCCAGACGTGCTCCAGGTAGGCGCCCACTCTCATGTTCCGGTCGAGTTGTCGTCCATGGATCTCGGACTTCCCGAGCTCTTCCGCGACTGCTTGCTGTGCGGCCTTCTTGGTCTTGAACGGGCCGATGGTCGGTTGTCGTCGTCGGCCGCTGCTTCCTGCGGGTGCGTCGTAACGCGCCCACCATGCGCCGTGGTTCCGGTTGACCAGCTTCGGGCACTTGCCCGTGGGGTACTTCTCGCCGGTCTCGGGGTTACGGCAGCCGCAGCGCTTGTAGGTCGTGCCTCGCATGTCTTCTCCTCCAGGAACGGTTTCTTCCGTGGTGTCAAAGGCGTGAGACGGCTCGGCGGACGCTGCTCTAGTCGTGAGGCCGTTTTCTCAGCACCTGGCACACCGCTTGAACACTCACGCCGAGTTCGTCGGCGATCTGCGTGAGCGTTAGGCCATCGGCACGGGCGTCGCGAAACTCCTGCCGCCGGACGGCGGCAAGGCTCCCGAGGACCTCGCGGGCGAGGGTGGCGAGAGGCTCTGAGGCACGCGCACGGGGTAGCGGCTCGAGGTGTCGGAGTTCATCGACGCCTTCGGCCAGCAGGCTCACCAGCCGTTCGATGCGCTCTTGCGGGCGCTCGTGGAGCTCGTCGCAGACCTTCGATCTGCCATCGCTCAATCGCGGAGAGTCAACTACAGGAGGTAGATCATCTCAAGGGGGAGCCTTGAAGGTTGGACGCCGAGGTCAGGGGCCGTTTGCGGAGTTCTGCGGTCGGCACGCGGTAGTTGGTGCCGATTCGGATGATGCGGCATGGGAAGTCACCGCGTTTGGCCAGTTCATAGGCGTATGTGCGGGACAGTCCCAGGGCGCGGGCTGCGGTCATGATGCTGACGACGGTGGGAAGTGTGTCGAGGTCTTCGTATCGCATGGTCTGCACTCGGACGCCTCCTTGTCTCGGTGCGTGGGGGTGGGTGAGGTCTTCGTCGTGGCGGACTCTTACCGGCGCGGTCGGCTTGGGCGTGTTGTTGGTGAGGGGTCGGGCGCTGCGGGTCGGCTCGGGGTGGTGGGCTGCAGCGGAGCCCACGGGTTGGGGAAGGCGGCCATGGCCAGGCGTGCTTGCGAGGGCGCGTCGGCGCTTGCGGCGGGTGGTGGCGTGCTGTCGGGATTGGCGAGTCTTGCATCGCGTGCCTGTGTGGCGGCCTTTAGGGCGGCGTCGGCTTGGGCTTGGCGGTAATGGAGCCGGCGCAGTTCGGCGATGGTGTCGAGCAGGGTGATGAGGTTGGCGACGAGCATCAGGGCCGACACCGTTGTCTGGTTCTGCGCCGTGCCGGTGAGTGCAAGGAGCCGGGCTGCGGTGCGCAGAGCGTTGCCGGCCGGGGTGGGCCGTGGAAGGCGCCCGTGGGGTGTACGGGCCGCGCGGTCGTAGGTCTGGGCAGCGTGGCGCAAGTGCTGGTTGCTGGTGGCCTGGGCGGCGGTGTGGAGGCCATCGGATGCGGCCCAGCAGGCGTCTTGCACCGCGTACGGGTTGAGCGCCAGGTGACGTCGGATCTGGGCGGTGGCGTAGGCGGCGGCGCGGGCCGCGTCGTCGTAGAACGCCTGTCGTTCCTCAGTGGCCGGGTCGTTGTGGCCGGTGGACGGCACGTGGCACGCGGTGGGTGATGCCCACCGTTGCTGGAGGCGCATCAGCGAGAGGTCGTCGGCGAGGCGGCTTCCTGAACACCAGGCCGGTTCTTCGTCGGCGGGCTCGGCGGGAAGCGCGACCGCATAGCCGGTGATCTGACCGGAGACCTGCTGGCTGTAGCGGACCTTGACCAGGAGGTCGCAAATCCTGGAGCTAGTCGAGGAACTCGGTGGACGTCCGGGCTTCGTCCGAAGCACCGCCTGCCTCGTCCGTCAGGACAAGTGCCGTCCGTCCAGCGGACGGGCTGCGGACCGAACTGTCCGCACCTGCCCAGCGGTGGCGCACTTTGGGCAGTGTGAGGTCGGCGGCAAGCTTGCCGCCCCCGTACCGGACCGGCTGCCCGTCCGCGTTCACATCGCCGAGCGCGGCCACCGCATACCCCGTCAGCTCGCCAGCAGTCCGCTGGCTGAACCGCTGCCGCACCAGGACACCGTCGGCCTGGAGGCGCTCGAAGAACTCGCTCTCGCTGCACGCGCCAGCGGCCGCCCCTGGACCTTGCGGCCCAAGAGGGTTCGGGACGGCACCGACTGGCCACGGCGCACGGCCTTCTCTGTCTCGCCGCGTTTGGGCCGCCGCGCCGCCGTCCGGTCCGTCGGCGCCGTGGACCGCAGCCCGAACCGCTCCTCCACGACCCGGCAGGCGTCACGAACCCGGTACCCGTCGTTCCAGACCTCCGGCCGGACGCCGTCCGGACGCGCCAGCGTGGCCACGATATGGACATGGTCGTCGGCATGCCGGACCGCGATCCACCGAACGGCGTCAACGTCACCCACCGGAGCCAGGCCCGCCCGCTGCATGATCTCGGCCGCGATCTGCGCCCACTGCTCATCGGCCAGGACCGGGTCTTCAGGCGCGGCTCGGACCGCGCAATGCCAGACGGGCTTTCGGTAGTTCCGGTCACCGAGCAACGCCAGCAATTGAGTCAGCAGCCCCTCCAAGTGGCGAAAGTCGCGGCTGCCTTCGGGGCCCACCATCGGTTCCATGTCGGCCGCGTCCCCGAAGCCCGCCACGATGCGGGGATTGTGATGCTCGCCGTTGGCGCCCGGGCCGTAGAGGTACCGCAGCAGCCCTTGGACCCGGACGCCCCGCAAGACCTTCCCGATCACCACGCAGCGCTATCCCCGAAAGGTTCGGGTGTATCCAGGAAACCAAACAGACCGGACGCCCACGGCCACGTCCTTTCATGCCGCGGATCGTGCGTGACCACGCGTCTGGAGGTCGTGAGCACGGGACAGCCTTACGCCGTGACGGGAAGGTCCAGGACAGGGTGGACAGCGGCGAACATGTCATGTGGGCCTCGCGCGGCAGACAGCATGCCCAACCATTCGTTACATCCCTGCCAAGGGCTCATGTCCGCGGCGCCGCCTCGAATCACCCGGACTCCGTCGCCGTGGCGGGGAGCCGCATCGGCCGGCGCGCCAGCGTAGCCGGGCACGTATGTATCGGCGCACAACTCGTCCAGTGAGCCCATGGCCGCCAGTCCGAACGCGTTCTCGTTCGCCAGGGACGCGCCGTTCACCCCCCTCTCTGTCAGACTGCTGTGACACAAGGGACGAACGAGTCCTTCTGATACCAAGCAGGGCGAGACAGGACGAACAGCGCAGTGACGATGACTCTCGCCGACCAGGCCGCCGTGACGACACGGC
>NZ_SMKB01000328.1:0-6611 GCF_004348575.1 Actinomadura sp. 7K534 | reverse complement strand
GGACACGCCCACCCCGCCCGCGACCGAGCCGGCATCGTCCGGCGGCCCGTCCGAGGCGTTCCTGCCGGACGGGCTCGTCCGGGCGTCGGGCCCCGGCTTCACCATCGGGGTCCCGGAGGGGTGGCGGCGCTCCGACCGGGGCAACAGCACCATCTGGAACGACCCGGCGGGCACCGCCTACGTCCAGGTCGACCGGACGCCCTGGACGGGCGACCCGTACGACCACTGGCTGACCTGGGAGCGGGAGGCCGTCGCCGACGGGAAGCTGCGGAACTTCAACCGGCTCTCGATCACCCGCACGAGCGTCGCCGGCGTGGACGCGGCCGACATCGAGTTCACCTGGACCCGCGACAGCGGCCTCACCCGCGCGCGCGACCGCGGAGTGATCGCCGGGGGCCGGTCGTACGCGGTGGTGATCGCGGTTCCCGCGTCCCAGTGGAACGAGAACGAGGCACTCGTGAAGAATGTGCTCGACACGTTCCGTCCCTCCGGGGTGGGATGATAAACGGGGGGACCCTCTAGTCATGGCACAGGCACGTCTGCTCGGTAATCGCTACCGGCTCGACTCAGTGGTCGGCCGGGGCGGGATGGGCACCGTGTGGCGCGCCTTCGACGTCATGCTCGACCGCGAGGTCGCGGTCAAGGAGGTCGTGCTCCCGCCGGGCCTGGACGACTCCGAACGCGCCGTGCTGTACGAGCGGACGTTCCGCGAGGCGCGGGCCTCGGCGCGACTGAACCACTCCGGGGTGGTGACCGTCCACGACGTGGTGGAGGAGTCGGACCGGCCGTGGATCGTGATGGAGCTGGTCCTCGCCCCGTCCCTCCAGGACCTGCTGGACCGCGGCCCCATGGAGCACCGCAGGGTCGCCGACATCGGGCTGCAGATGCTCGGCGCGCTGCGGCACGCCCACGAGAAGGGCATCCTGCACCGCGACGTCAAGCCCAGCAACGTCCTGATCACCGACACCGGACGGGTCGTGCTCACCGACTTCGGCATCGCGCAAGTGGAGGGCGACGCCACCCTCACGCAGACGGGCCTGGTCATGGGTTCGCCTGCCTACATCCCGCCGGAGCGGGTGCAGGGTGAGCGCGCGGTGCCGGCGTCCGACCTGTGGGCGCTGGGCGCGACGCTGTACGCGGCCGTCGAGGGCCGCTCACCCTACGAGCGGTCGGACGCGATGTCGTCGCTGCAGGCCGCGCTGACCGAACCGGTGCCGCCGGCCCGCAACGCGGGGCCGCTCGCCCGGGTGCTGGACGGGCTGCTGGCGCGGGAGCCGGCGAACCGGATGACGGCGGCGCAGGCGCAGCCGCTGCTCACCCGGGTCGCGGCGATGCTGCCGCCGTCGCGCCCGATGCCACCGCGGGCCGCCGAGACGGTGACGGACGACGAGCCCGGCCGCTATCTGCAGGGCGGCGGACGGGCGGCCGACGCGGCGGAGACCGTCCTTGACCCGGACGAGCTGGACGTGGTCACCCGCCGCGACCCGGGCGAGCCGGAGCCGATCACCCGCCACGACCCGGTCCGTTTCGGCGACCAGGGCCAAGGTCAAGGCCCCGGACAGGGCCACGGCCGGAGCCCCGGTCAGGGACGCGGCCAGGCGCCAGGCCAAGCCCACGGCCAGGGTGCCGGTCAGGGGCGCGGCCTGGGGCAGAACGGGGCGCCTCATGCGCAGCCGCCGCCCGCCGGCGGGAGTCCGGATTCGCGGACGTTCCTGGAGACCGAGTGGGCGCCGCCGCCGTCCCGGACCCGCCAGGCCCCGGGCCCGCAGACGCCTCCGCCGTGGGAGCAGCCCCAGCAGTACACGAACTGGCAGCAGCCTCCGCCGCCGCCCGTGCACGGCCTCCGCGGCGACCGGGTGGAGCGCCGCAAGACGGTCCTGGTCGTCACGATCGCGGTGGTCCTGGTGGTGGCGGCGGTCCTGGTGGGCGCGTTCATCCTGCGCGGCAAGCTCCAGTCGGACGCGGCGGCCCGCCCGCCCGCGATCCCGGCCGCGCCGGGCTGACCCGGCCGCACGCCGGGCAGACGGCGAAGGCGCCGGGCACCGGCGGACGCGTCAGGTACCGGCGGCCAAGGCGTCGAGTACGAGCCGCAGGTCGGCGACGTGCTCGTCGAGGTCGCCGGCCGGTTCGCCCGCGCGGATCAGGGCGGCGTCCTCCTCGACCTTCTGCAGCCGCTCGCCGAGGGCGGAGATCAGCCGCTCGCAGCCCGCCAGGACGTCGCCGCCGTCCCCCTCGGCGAGGGTCTGCCGCAGCAGCTTCGCCTGCCGCTGCAGCTCCAGGTTGCGGCGGTGCAGGTCGACGAACACCGACACCTTGGCGCGCAGCAGCCACGGGTCGAACGGCTTGGTGAGGTAGTCGGCCGCGCCGGCGGAGTACCCGCGGAACGCCTGCTCGGCCGCCGCGCCGCCCGCGGTGAGGAAGATGATGGGAATGTCGCGGGTGCGGGGCCGGGACTTGATGTGCCGGGCGGTCTCGAACCCGTCCATCTCCGGCATGACGACGTCGAGCAGGATCAGCGCGAATTCGTCGTTCAGCAGCTCCTTGAGGGCCGCCTGGCCGGACGTGACCGGCACGACGTCCACCGGGAGGGCGTCGAGGACGGCCGCGAGGGCGGTCAGGTTCTCCTCGCGGTCGTCGACGGCCAGGATCCTCGTGTCGTTCGGCACCGGGCTCCTTCGCGTCCATGACGGCCTGGGGTGCTTCCACCCTGTCACGTCCCGGCGGACGACGACAGGGAATCGCCGCAGAGTGAGAATTGCTACGGCAGCCACCCCGGCTTGACCAGCCCGGACTCGTAGGCGAACACCACGAGCTGGGCGCGGTCGCGCGCGTCGAGCTTCACCATCGTGCGGCTGACGTGGGTCTTCGCGGTCGCGGGGCTCACCACGAGCCGGGCCGCGATCTCCTCGTTCGACAGGCCCTCGCCGACCAGCGCCATGACCTCCCGCTCACGGTCGGTGAGCGCGTTCAGCCGCGGCGACGGCGCCGGCTCCTTGGCCCGCATCGCGAACTCGGCGATCAGCCGCCGGGTGACGCTGGGCGACAGCAGCGCGTCGCCGGCGGCGACGGCCCGCACGGCGTGGATGAGCTCCACCGGCTCGGTGTCCTTGACGAGGAAGCCGCTCGCGCCGCCGCGCAGCGCCTCGAACACGTACTCGTCCAGCTCGAACGTGGTGAGGATGACGATCCTGATGTCGGCGAGGCGGTCGTCGGCGGCGATCCGCCGGGTGGCCTCCAGGCCGTCCAGGCCCGGCATGCGGATGTCCATCAGGATGATGTCGGGGCGCAGCCGCCGCGCCTGCGCCACCGCCTCCTCGCCGTCGCTCGCCTCCCCGACGACCTCGATGTCGGGCTGCGCGTCCAGCAGCGCCCGGAACCCGGCCCGGACCAGGACCTGGTCGTCGGCCAGCATGACCTTGATCGCCGAGTCGCCGTCCGACGCTCCGCCAGAGACCCGCATGTTCAGCCCTTCCGAGGATGACGTCGGCTCATTGGGTTCCCTTTCCGGGCGCGGCCGTGTCCGGGGGTGCGCCGTCCGGTTCGCCGGTCAGCGGGAGGCGGGCCTGGACGCGGAACCCGCCGCCGGGCCGCGGCCCGGCGTCGAAGCCGCCGCCGAGCGCCGCCGCCCGCTCCCGCATGCCCCGGATGCCGCTGCCGGCCGGATGGTCGTCCAGCAGGGACACCCCCTGGCCGTCGTCCTCGACCCGCACCACGATCTCGTGCTCACGGTAGGCGATGGCGACCCGGGCCGTCACCGGGCCGGGCCCGGCGTGCCGGGTCACGTTCGTCAGCGACTCCTGGACGATGCGGAACGCGGCGAGGTCCGTGCTCGCGTGCAGCGGGCGGCGGTCCCCGGTGACCTCGACCTCGACCGCCAGCCCGGCGGAGCGCGCGCGGGCGGCGAGGTCCGCCAGCCCGTCGAGCCCGGCGGTGGGGGAGCGGGGCGCGGTCTCGCCCTGCGCCCGCAGCGCGCCGATCACCCCGCGCATCTCGGTGAGCGCCTCCTTGCTGGCGTCCTTGATGGCGGCGAGCGCCGTCCGGGCCTGCTCGGGGTTCTCGTCCAGCAGGTGCAGCGCCACCCCCGCCTGGACGTTGATCATCGAGATGTTGTGCGCGAGGACGTCGTGCAGCTCGCGGGCCATCCGCAGCCGCTCCTCGCTGGCCTGCCGGCGCTCCTTCTCGGCGCGGATGCGGGCCGCCTCCGCGGCGCGCTGCCCCCGCATCCGGACCAGTTCGGCGGTCACCAGGACCACCAGCGCCCAGGCGGTCACGAACGTCATCGCGACGAGGGACGGCCGTTCCACCGGGAAGAGCCCGCCGGATCCCCGCTCGTCCGCGGGGGCGCCGATGACGGTGGTCAGCGCGAAGTAGGCGGCGAGGACGGCGCCCGTCCCGGCCCAGGCGGCGAGCCGGTGCCCGGCGACGACGGCCGCGAACATCGCGACGGCCAGCGAGAAGATCACCGGGCCGTAGGTGTAGGCGCGCAGCAGGTAGAGGACGGTCACCGCCGCGGTCGCGGCCAGCACGAGCACGGGATGGCGGCGGCGCAGCAGCAGCAGTGCCGGGCCGGCGAGGAGCAGGCCGAACCCCAGCGCGTCCAGTTCGGTGAGCTCGGCGCCGGAACCGCCGCCCTCGGCCCACGGCGGGCCGGGCGAGCCGCCGGTGCCGCCGCCGGGCTGCCCGCCGCCGTGCTGCGCGCCCAGCGAACCGAAGATCTGGAAGAACGCGAGGAAGGCCGGGACGACCCACACCGGCCACAGGCCGGGGCGCGGCAGGGTCGGCCGCGCGGGGCCGTGCGGCGGTGAAGTGCTCATGTGTGCACGTTAGGTCATCGGTCTCCGGCCGGCGTCGGCCGCGGGGAGTGCCCGCGCCTACTCCGCGGGAGGTAGCCGGGGGTCAGCCGGTCCAGCGGACGGGCAGCCGCTCGAAGCCGTGCCGGGCGCTGGACCGGACCGGCAGCGGCTCGCCCGCGAGCCGGAGGGTGCGCGGGTGCTCCAGCAGCGCGACCAGCAGCGCGCGCAGGTGCACGCGGGTGAGCCGCGCGCCCAGGCATGCCCGGTGCCCGGAGCCGAAGCAGAGGTGCGGCCGGGCGCCCAGGGCGAACCGTTCCGGGACGAACCGCTCGGGCTCGGGGAACACCTCCTCGTCGTGGTTGGCGGAGACCAGCCAGAGCGTGACCCGCTCGCCCGCCAGCAGCGGCACGCCGCCGACGACGGTGCCGCGCCGCACGGTCCGCCAGACCTGGAGGACGGGCGTCCACCAGCGCAGCATCTCCTCCACGGCGCTGTCGACGAGCCGCTCGTCGGACCGCTCCTCCCGGAGCCGGCCGTACTGCTCGGGGTGGCGCAGCAGCGCGTAGAGGCCGCCGGCCAAAGTGTTCCGCAGCGTTTCGGGGAGGTCGGGGGCGACGTCGGCGACGAAGTCGGCCGGCTCCCGGCGCGGGATGCGGCCGAGCATGGCCCGGGCCGGGGGGTCCATGTCGATGAGCGCGGTCCCGGGCGGGCGCCGCCCGGGACGTGCGCCGTCCGGGACGTCCGCGATCATGGGGCCGTGCAGGACGCCGTCGCTCTGCGGGCGGAACAGCCCGGGACGGGTGAGGGCCCGGTGGACGTCCGCGTACCGGAGCACCGCCCAGGCGCCCGGCCGGCCCGCCGTGCGGCCGTCCTGCCACACCACGGGCGTCCTGGAGCGGAGCCGCGCGAACCTGCCGTGCGGGACCCCGCGGGTGTAGACGGCGGCGCAGTCGAGGGCGCCCGCGTCGGAGAGGGGCGGCGCACCGTGCCGTTGCGGCATGGGAACCTCCTTCCAGGCGGACGCTAACGCGTCCCGGCCGAACCATGAAGGTCCGGATTCGGCCGTTCCCCGGCGCCCGGCCCGCGAAACCGCGGAACGCGCGGCCGCTCAGCCCGCGAGCCACTCCCCGGTCTCGACGCTGACCAGGCCGTGCCGGGCCGCCGCGATCACCGCCTCGCGCTGCGAATGCACCCCGAGCTTGCTCAGCACGCTCTGCACGTGGCTCCGCGCCGTGCTGCGCGTCACGCCCATCGCCTTCGCCAGCGCCTGGGTGGACTCCCCGCGCACCAGGCGGGTCAGCACCTCCCGCTCGCGCGGGGTGAGGAACCGCGCGACCCGCTGCGCCTGGTTGCGCGGCCGCGCCTCGTCCCGCCGGGCCGCCTGGTCGACGACGACCTCGCCGTCCGCGACGCGGCGCAGCACGGTGAGGATGTCGCCGGCCTGCTGGCCCTTGTGGGCGAAACCCCGCACGCCCGCCTGGACCCCCGCGTCCAGTACCTCCGGTTCGAGGAAGCCGGTGAGGACGACGAAGCTCGTGCCCGGGGACGCGGCCCGCAGGCTCGGCATCCAGTCGAGCGCGGTGCCCGAAGGGAACCGTAGGTCGGTGAGGCACACGTCGGGCCGCCGGGCCCGCAGCACGGGCAGCGCGTCCGCGGGGGAGAAGGCCACCCCGACGACGCTGTGCCCGGCGTCGGCGAGCACCAGCGACAACGACTCGGCGAAGACCGCATGGTCATCGCAGATCAGCACGTTCATGGATACGGCCGCCAGTCGTCGGCGCGCGGGTCGGCGGCCGGGTCCGGTGGCGGGTCGGGGGG
>NZ_SMKB01000327.1:0-6612 GCF_004348575.1 Actinomadura sp. 7K534 | reverse complement strand
AGCCCGCGCACGCCGAATCCGCGCCGCCCGAGCCGCCGAAGTTCGAGCCCGCACCGCCCGCGCCCGCGCAACCCGAGGCCGCACCGCCTCCGCAGCCCGTGCCCGCGCCGCCCGAGCCCGTGCAGCCCGTGTCCGGGGGGCCGGAGCCTCAGCCGCCGCAGCGGCCGGCGCCCGAGCCGTCTCCCCAGGTGGCCCGGCAGCCCGCCGCCCAGGAAGCGGCGTCCCCGCAAACGACGCAGCCGCCCCCGCAGCCGTCGCCCCCGCAGCCTGAGGCGGTGCCGCAGCCGGCCGCCGAGCAGCAGGGAGCGGACGTCCCGGGCGCGCCCCCGCAGGCCGAGCCGCTGATCCACTCCGACTTCGACTGGGAGGCGGCGGTCAATCCCGTGCTCGGCGCCGTGCCCTCCGGCGAGGAGCCCGAGCCGGTGGACGCCTCGTCCGGGGCGCCCGCGCCGCCCGCGCCGTCCCATCCCGCGCCCGGGCAGGCGGGGGGCGGCCACCCGGTCCCGGCGGACGATCTCGTCCGCAAGAACCAGCACGGCGACCCCCTCGCCCGCCGGATGGGCCGCGGTGTCCGCAACGCGATGGGGGGTGGCGCGCGGGAGGCCAGGGAGCGGGCCGCCTTCGCCGACCTGATGCAGCGTTCGGTGCCGAGTTCCCGGCAGATCGCGGTCGCGAGCGTCCGCGGCGGCGCGGGCAAGACGACGATGGCCGCGATGCTGGCGACCGAGCTGGCCCTGCACCGCGCCGACCGGGTGCTGGCCGCCGACGCGGACGCGGAGCTGGGATCGCTGCCGCTGCGCCTCGGCGTCAGTCCCCAGCTCTCGCTGTTCGACCTGGCCGCGCACCGGCCGAACACGTTCCAGGAGGCGGAGGGCTTCCTGACCCGGACCCCGCACGGCCTCTACGTGCTGTCGTCCACGCGCGGCGGCCGCATCGCCGGCGAGTTCACGCTGGAGACGTTCCAGACCGCGCTCAGTTCGGTGAGCCGCTACGTCGCCGCGACGGTCGTCGACTGCGGCGCGGGCATCCTCACCGAGGTGAACCGCGGCGTCGTCGCGGGTTCACACGGCCTGGTCCTCGTCACCCCGGGCACGGTCGACGGCGCCTTGAGCGCGCGTGGGGCGCTGGAGTGGTACGCGGCCAACGACCAGCACGGGCTGCTCGGCCGCACGGTGATCGCGATGGTCTCGCACGCCCCGCAGGTGGGCGCCGACCTGCGGCGGGCGCAGGAGATGCTCGCCGCGTGGGGACTGCCCGTCGTGTTCGTCCCCTACGACCGGCATCTGGCCACCGGCAGCTCGGTGGAGCTGGCGAGGGTCTCCGCCGCCGCCCGGTCGGCCTTCACCCGCATCGTGTACGAGGTCTTCTCGCGGTCGCTGACCGGCGGTGGCGTCCGCTGACCGGCGGCCCGCCGGCCTCCGTCCGTCAGTTCTTCCAGATGAGGACGTTGGTCACTTCGACGCCCAGTTCGCCGGCGATGGCGAAGACGGTGCCGGTGCGGCCGCCGGCGGCGGCGCCGGACGACCAGTACGACTGGGCGTAGATGACGTTGGAGCCCTGCGTCCAGGAGCGGGTCCAGTAGGCGGGGTCGGGCCTGGGCTGGGGGAGGCCGCTCGCCTGGGACGGGGTGAGCAGCTTCGGCCAGCCCTGCTTGGCGGTGACGCGGCTGACGGCGCTCGCCGCCGACGAGCTGGAGAACTTCGCGATCGACACCGCGGTGATGATCTTCTTGGTGGGGTCGGCGTAGACGGCCGAGTGCATCGAGCCCACGCACGGGTAGCTGCGCAGCGTCGTGCGGAGCGTGGTGTTGGCGCGGGTGTTGCACGACTCCGTCCGCGTGCCCGCCCGGGTGAACGTCTTGCCCTTGGCGGTCCGGATGGTCGTGGAGAGGATGGAGGCCGGGTCCGAGCCCGTGCCGGTGCCTCCCCTGGACGTCGTGGGCCTCGGTGCCGGCGAGTAGGAGGGGGAGTAGGGCGTGTAGGTCGGCAGCGTGGTCGTCCTGCGGGGATCGTCGTCGTCGTTGCTCTCCAGGATGACGAAGGCGCCGATGCCCACGAGGGCCAGGACCCCGACGAGGCCGAAGATCAGCAGGGGGACGAGTGCTCCGCCTCCGCTCCGCCGGGGCGGCGGCGGGAAGCCGGGGCCGCCGGGCAGCGGCGGCGGGCCGGGCGGCGCCGGTGGCGGGAAGCCGGGTCCGCCGGGCGGCTGACCGGGCCATTGGGGGGAGTTCATGGAACGCTCCGAGCTGGATCCAAGCGGGGTGGCCGATGAGATCCGACCAGAGTAGCGGGCAGAAGTTGGCGAAATCCCGGGGGATGGTAGGTATGTCGTGGATGTACGTGCCCGCGGACGGCGGCGGCGCGTGCGGAAGCGTCATAGGGTTGCGATGGAGAGGGAGGCAGGTGTCCGACACAAGCCGGCGACCCGTCGCCGCGCGCCGCGGCGGCCCGCCGGGTCCGGCCGAGGCTGGGGTGACCCGATGAGCAGTGACCTGGTGGCGCTGGTGCGCCGCCGTCCGGACGTGCACGCCGTGGCGGACGGTCTGATCGCCATGGGCGAGCCGCTGGAGCTGCGCGGCGGGGAACCGGAGCCGACCCTCCTCTACGACGCCGAGGGCCGGCTGCTCGTCTCGATCGAGGACGCGGTGCAGGTGTCGGCGCAGAGCGAGATCCGCCGGCTGCTCGGCGCGGAGTTCGCCGACCGCGTCACCGCCCCGATCTGGTGGGTGGACGTCCGCGCCGCGGCCGACCTGCCCGACGCGGTGCGGGTGGCGCGCAGGTTCGCCGACTCGCTGGTGCACTGGGCCGGCGGGACGGTCTACCCCGACGGGGCGAGCGAGGCGCCGGCGCGCAGCTGGAAGGCGGCCCGGCAGGGCGGCGGTCCGGCGGTCGGCGTTCCCGGCCAGGACGGCGCCGCGTACCACGGCGGCGTCATCGGGGGCTGACGGTCACGCCCAGTCGCGGGTGAGCGGAAGGTCCCAGGGGAGGGCGTTCCAGGGGCTGCGGGGCTCGGTGAGGAGGTTCTCGACGAGCCGCTCGTACTCGGCCTGCGCCTTCCCGCCGCCGCCCGACCAGAGCAGCCGCCCCTGCAGGTAGCAGGTGGCCATGTCCCGCCAGGACGAGTACCGCCGCTGGATGTCGATCGCCAGCGGGAGCATCCGCTCCCAGCAGTACTCCTCGGTCAGCCAGCCCACCATGTGGCCCCAGCGGTAGAGCATGAGGGCGCGCCCGTAGTCCCAGATGAGGAACCGCTCCACGTTCGCGCGCAGCGCCGGGTCGGCGAGGACCCGCAGGCGGTGCAGCTCCTCGGACGCGTGGTTGCGGTCGTTGAACAGCTGGTGCAGGAACTGGGCCAGCTCGGCGCCCTCCTCGCTGACGTCCGCGCCGGGCTCGTCGCGGAGCAGCCGCGGGACGAGCCGCGCGTACGAGCCGCCCTCGTCCCCGTACCGGAGCCGCACCAGCTCGATCAGCCGCTCGACGAACGGGGGTTCGAGGTCGTCGCGGGCGATGAGGGCGTCGACCTCCCGCAGCAGCGTCCCGTACTCCTCCTGCGCGGCGGGCGGCCGGGCGGCGAGGCGGGCGTCCCGGGCGAAGTCGGCGCGGTGCCCGTCCTGGACGAGCCAGTTGACTGCGCCGAGGAGCTGCTCCAGGTCGTAGGCGCCCCAAGGGTCCTGGAGGAGTTCGTGGGCGGTGCGGCGGTCGGCGGCCTTCGCGGACTCGCCGGGCGCGGTGCCGAGGCGGTCGACGAGGAAGCCGTTGATCGCGCCGTAGGGGGCGCCGGCGGCGATGATCCAGCGCTGCACGGGGGTGAGGCCGCCGTCGCCGGGGGCGTCCGCCAGCTCGGGCGCGGCGATCAGCTCCCACAGCCGCCGCCGGAACTCCGCGGCCTGGCGCTCCTCGCTGCCGAAGAACCCGGCGAGCTGCTTGCGCAGGGACGGGTGCCGGACGTAGAGGCGCCGGAAGAACCACCCGTTCTTCCACACCAGGTGTTCGGGACGGAGCTCGCCGAACGGCACCCGCTTGCGGCGGTGCACCATCGCCCGCTCCGCGAACCGCAGCTCCACGTCCGACCAGAGGGCGGCCACCGGCGTGAAGCGGAGCAGCAGCACGATGCCGAGCGCGCAGCCGAGCAGCCCGGCGCCCGGTGCCAGCGCCCACCGCGCCTCGTCCGGCAGCCCGGCGAGGGACAGCACGGCCCCGGCCATCAGCAGCGCTACGCCGACGACGCCGCAGGACAGGAACCAGGTGGTCGTCAGGACGGGGGACCCCTCGATCCGCAGGACCGCCTCAGCGTCGTCGAACTCGAACGACCCTTCGGCGAGCGTCCCCTCGACGGCCCGCTCAAGTGCGTCGAGCTGACCGGCCTGTCCCATGGGCAGGACCGTACATCATCCCTTACGGGTAGATCATCAACTCTGTGTGCCGTTTGCCGTCGGTAGTGGGAGGAACGTCGCAATCAGGGCGGCGGTGCCGCCGGTCAGGCCGACTGGAGGTGCTGCATGAGGTGGCTGTGCCGCTGCCAGCCGTCCTGCGAGCGGCCGTCGCCGAGGGGGAAGAACGTCAGCGGCGCGCGCGGCGGCCCGACCGGCTGGCCGGGGATGCCGTTCGGCCCGGAGACCGTCCCGGCGACGGCCAGCGCGACCGGGGCGGGCGCGCCCGTCCAGCGGGGCTCGGTGGTGAGGTCGGCGCGGCCGGGGGTGAGCTGCACGAACAGCGACGCGATCGTCTGGTCGGCGGCCAGCGCGCCGACGAGGGTCGGCAGGTGCTGCAGGGGCGGCGGGTCCTCCGGCATGTAGCCGATGGTGACGGTGCTGACCTCCCCGACGGCGCCGCCCGCGCTCGCGGTGAAGTCGCAGATCGCCTGCGCCGGGCGCGGGCCGTCGCCGACGACCAGGAGCCGCGCGGTCGAGCGCCCCCGCGCGTACTCGGTGAAGCGGTCGCGGCGCCACGGGTGCTCCAGCGGCTCGGCCGGCCCGAGCGCGCCGGGCGGCTTGCCGGTGAGCAGTTGCAGGAGGCGCTCGACGGGCCCGCCCAGGTCGCCCTCGGCGCCGTGCCTGGTGCGGTAGACGAGGGTGAGCTGCGAGCCGATGGGGACGCTCGGACGGGTGGTGAACCCGGGCGCGTAGTCGCGGGCCTCGGGCACGGGGACGAACGTCCCGCCGCTCCACTTCAGCGGCCGTCCGGTCAGGCCCTCGTAGTAGCCGTCGCCGTTGCGGACGACCCACTGCACGTCGTTGCCCGACGCGGCGGTGCGCAGGGGGAGCGACAGCCGGGAGTCCAGGGGGGTGACCAGCTGCAGGGTGCGGCCGCCCGCGACGCAGTCGCCGAGGGCTTTGTTCAGCCAGGCGCTCAGGGGCACCAGCGGCCGGTCCTGCAGCACGACCATGGCCTGGTCGGTCAGCGCGTCTACTGTGCTCATCTTCCCGGGAGTCTAGCGATCGCGGGCATCCCGGGCAGACCCGCCCGCCGCGCGCCCGACTTTGCCGCGGCCCGGGAGCTGGGTGTCCAATCTGTGCTGAAATGTTGCGGATGCAGCGAGCCGCCGCGCCGTCTCCCGTGTACTACGCGGGCAACGCCCCGCCGCCACCGGAACCGCCGGTGCGGGGGCGTCTGTGGCGCGTGCTCGGCGTGCTGTCGATCGTCATGTCGGTGGTGCTGGTGGCCGGGAGCCTGACCGCGTACGGGTTCTGGCGGCGCCTCGACGGCCAGATCGACCGCGAGAACGTGGACGGCCGGCTCGGCGTCGACCGCCCGGAGAAGCTCAACGGCTCCCTGAACATCCTGCTGATCGGGTCCGACAGCCGCGCCGGGCGCAACGCCGGCTACGGCACCGAGCCGGGGCAGCGCTCCGACACCACGATCCTGCTGCACATCTCGCCCGGCGGCGAGAACGCCATCGGCATCAGCTTCCCCCGCGACTCGATGGTGCAGATGCCGTCCTGCAAGCGGAGGAACGGCACGACCGTCCCCGCCCAGTTCGGGATGATCAACACGGCGTTCTCCAACGGCGGCCCCGCCTGCACGTGGAAGACGATCGAGTCCCTCACCGACATCCACATCGACCACTACGTCGAGGTCGACTTCGCCGGCTTCAAGCGGGTCGTGGACGCGCTCGGCGGCGTGGAGATCTGCGTGCCGCGGCGCATCGACGACCCGAAGGCCGAGCTGCGGCTCCGGGCGGGGCGGCAGGTCGTCCGCGGCGACGAGGCGCTCGGCTACGTCCGGACCCGCTACGCGCTCGGCGACGGCTCCGACCTCGACCGGATCAAGCGGCAGCAGGCGTTCATGGCGTCGGTCACCAAGAAGGCCACCGACAAGGGCATGCTGACCGACCCCGGACGCACCTACGACTTCCTCTCCGCCGTCGCCAAGTCGATCAAGGCGGACGAGGACCTCACCCTCTCGGTCATGCAGCGGCTCGCGGGCAGCCTGCGGGGGATGAGCGCCGGGAAGGTCCGGTTCGTGACCGTCCCGGTGGAGGCGTACCCGCAGGACAGGAACCGCGTCCAGTTCAACCGGGCCCTGGCCGAGCCGCTGTTCCGGGCCGTCCGGGAGGACAACAAGCTCCCCGAGCCCGAGCCCGTCCCGGTGGGGAACCAGGTGAAGCCCGTCC
>NZ_SMKB01000326.1:0-6667 GCF_004348575.1 Actinomadura sp. 7K534 | reverse complement strand
GGTCTCAGCGGTTCCCGGAAACCGGCCGCGCACCCCATGCGCAGCCGGTTTCCGGGAACCGCTGAGACCTGCGCGGGGTCTACCGGGCTCTGGGTTTTCCTCCGTGGACGGCGGTCTACCAGCACCTAGCCCCTGACCAGCAGCGCCGGGCATCCCAGCCTCCGCACGACCTCTGACCAGAGCGGAGGTGCGCAACACGGCGGGTGCGGTTTTCCGCAGGAGGTCGGGCGGTCGTCCCCATGGGAGCGACGGGGTACGGCTCCGTAGCTTCCTCCCATGATCAGAATCTCTCGTTGGACGGCGTTCGCGGGCGTGGCAGCGGCGGCCATCGCGGTGTCCACGGCCGTCCCCGCGACTCCCGACACGACGACGGCGCAGGCCCGTTCGAGCATGTCGTCCGAGGACGGCTTCCAGCAGACATTGGACGACCTGGTGGCGGCGGAGGCGGCCACTGCCGTCCTGCTCCGCGTGCGGACGGCCGACGGCGAGTGGTCCGGCGCAGCGGGCGTGTCCGACGTCCGGTCCGGACGTCCCGCCGACCCGGCCGGGTACTTCCGAATCGGCAGCGTCACCAAGACGTTCGCGGCGACCGTCCTCCTCCAACTCGTCGACGAAGGACGGCTGCGGCTCGACGACCCCGTGGCCAAGCACCTGCCCGGCGTCGTCCCGGACGGCGAGCGCATCACGGTGGGGCAGGTCCTCCAGCACACGAGCCTTCTGCGCGACTACATGAGCGACCCGGGATGGTCCACCAACCGCTGGCGGGGGACGGAACGGTTTCGCAGCTACAAGCCGGACCGGCTCCTAGCGCAGGCGTTCCGGACCCCCGCCGAGAATCCCCCGGACGTCACCTGGAAGTACTCAAACACCAACTACGTGGTCGTCGGCCGGTTGATCGAGGAACTGACCGGGCGACCGTACGGAAAGGAGGTGGAACGACGCGTCCTGCACCCACTCCGCCTGACCCAGACGAGCGTGCCAGGCAACCGGCCCGGCCTCCCCCGCCCACACGCACACGGCTACGCACTGCTGCCGGACGGCCGCACCGTGGACGCCACCCGCATGAACCCGTCCCTGGACTGGGCGGCAGGCGAAATGATCTCCACCACCCGGGACCTCAGCAGATTCCTCGACGGGCTGCTCGGAGGACGCCTCCTGTCCCCCGCAATGCTCCAGGCGATGCGCACCACACACCCCACCAGCGCCGGGTTCGCCTACGGCCTGGGCCTCCAGGAGTACCCGCTGCCCTGCGGCAACAGCATGACCGGCCACAGCGGCCAGCTCATCGGCTACACGACCTACGCCCTGCGCTCCGACGACGGCCGCCAGATGAACCTGTCGATCAACCTGGGCCCCAAGCCACCCTCGACCGAAGCCCTCTACGCCCTAGCGAGCAAGATCTTCTGCTGACGCTCACCCAGGACGGCCCGGCGGGGTCGTGCTAGCGGCGGGCGAGGAGGAGATCTCTGCGGCACGCGACCAGGAGGTCACCGTCGGGCGTCCAGGCGAGTGCGGTAGCGGCGTAAGGCAGAGTCAACGTATCGACGGCCGTCCTTGCACGGAGGTCGAAAATGCGCACCAGACCGTCCATGCGGGCCACGGCGGCCAGGGGGCTCCCGTCCTCGCGAATCGCCACGGCGGTGACCTGTTCACGGTTCTCGGAATCGAGATGCCATGTGGTGCCGGTGCGGAGGTCCCTGATACGCGCCACGTGCCCGCGCACTGTGGCGACCGCCGGCCCTCCGTCCAACTGGACGAAGGCGTGTACACGTTCGAGCGCTTCCATGGCATCGCCGACGGGCGTGGCCATCGGGACGTCACCCGAGAGGTCCCACAGTTGGAAGGGGCCGAACGCGCGGCTGACGGCGGCCACGGGGCGTCCGCCCATGAGACCGACCGCGACGCCGTCGGGTTGATGCCGCCCTGGGATATCGCCGAGCCGCTCGCCGCTGGCGACGTCGGTGAGGCACAGCGTCGCGTCGCAGCCGGCGGTCAGCGTGACCGGCCGCCCGTCCAGGACCGCGGTGACGACGATGCGCACCTCACCGCGATGGTCCACGATGACGGGCTGGTCCCCGCCGCCGTCGATCCACCGGTGCAACGCGTCATCGGTGGTCCCGTGCAGATCACCGCCGCCTGCCACGACGGTGACACCGTCACCGGCCGCCACCGCCGCGACCGCCCGGACCGGTGCGGGCAGCGCGCCGACGACCGGCCCCCGCCCGTGCCCCGGCCGCCACCAGCCGACGGTGCCGTCCGTACCACCGGCGACGACACCGCCGGGCGCCACGGCCACGCACGTGATGGTGCTCGTGTGACCGGTGCCGTGATGCGGCGGCTCAGGCCCGACCCGCCAGACGCCGATGGCCTCGTCGGGGCCGGAAGCGGTGACCAGACCGCCTGGGCCCTCGCTCGCCAGCGCGCACCAGCCGGTCGGTCCGACCACGGGCTGCCCCACCGGCCGGCGGGCATCGACGTCCCACAGGTGCACCGCCTCGTGATCGCTGATGGCTGCCAGTCGACGGCCGTCCTCGGTGACCACGCCCACGATGTCCTGCGTCATGTGATGGCCGCTCGTCCGGCAGACGAGCCTGCGTTCTGAGACGTCCCACACCTCCACGCCGTCCTGCCACGAGAGCAGGGCGACCAGGGCGTCCCCGTCCGGCCAGGTTGCGATCTTCCGAACGTCCGCGGTGGCGGAGAGGCTGCCGATCCGCACGCCCGGTTCCAGGTCCCAGAGCCCTACGTCCTCGCCTGCGACCGCCGCCACGGCGCGGTCGCCGAGGAGGACCACCGCCACGGAATGGAGCCGTTCCCCGGTGTCGACCACCCGTGCTTCACCGGTGGTCAGGTCCGTGACGCGGATGGTCTGGTCCCAGCCGACCGAGACCACGGCCGGTCCGTCCCGCAGCGCCGCGGTCGCCAGCCCCTGCACGACGTCCCGATGACCGGCGAGCCCGTCCAGCACCACCCCGGACTCCAGGTCGATCAATTGCGGTGTATCGCTCCAGCCGCAGGTGACGGCTGCGGTCCGGCCGTCGACGACCGTGACGACGAGGTGCCTGCCGCCGACCTCTTCAACGGTGCGCACCAGCTCGCCGGTCGCGGCATCCCATATCCGCACCGCCGTCGCGGCGCAGTCATGGGTGTGCGGCCGGGCGCAATCGCCGTCGTAGTGCGGCTCGCTAGCCGTCACATAGACCGGCACCCCATGGACCACGGCGCTGACGACGGCGTCGCCGCGAATGCCCGGAAGGACTCGACGCAGACGAGGATCGTCCCCCGCACTCGTCGCCCACACAACTCGCACCGCAGAAAGCTACAGGCCGACCTCCCGGACGAGCCGACGAACACCAGCCACCGTCGCGCGTCCCGGCGCCGACCACACGCCCGGCGCCTCATCCGGCTCTCTCTCGTCAACGCGCGAAGGCTAACGCCTTACGTCATACTCGGACGCCTTCACCCGATCGGCGAACACCCGCCAAGCCGCAGCACCAAACGCCAGGCTCGGCCCGTCCGGATCCTTGGAATCACGCACGGCCACAGCAGGGGCAAGAGCCGCGACCTCCACGCATTCACCGCCCTGGTGTCCGCTGCGACTGCTCTTCCGCCAAGGGACGCCCGACAGGTCCGAAGTGCTCATAGCCGCTCCATCGCGTCTCGGATCATGGCCAACGACTCCTCGACGGAGAGCGTGTGACCTTGGACCAAGTCCCACGTTACGGCTTGCAGCGCGACCCTGTCTCGCTGCTTCAGCAGCATCCCCTCGCCTGACGACTCCGTGTAGGCGATTTCTGGTCCGTCCTCGAAACCAAGGAGGATGAAGCTTCCCGTCAAACCAGCGTGATATCCCGTGTCGTACGGGACGATTTGCAGTTGACACCTTTCGCGTCGTCCCATCTCCAGCAGATGAGTGAGTTGGTCATGCATGACTTCCTTACCGCCCACGTTTCGACGGATGACGCTCTCGTCCAATACGAGGAAAGTGTGTGGAGGATCGTCCTGCTCGAAGATCGACTTCCGCTCCATGCGCTCGGCGACGAGTTTCCCTGTAGCGGAGCCCATGGTCGTACTGATGATCGTGTTTGCGTAGGCTTCCGTCTGGAAGAGTCCGCTGATCAGGTTAGTGCTGAAGACGCGGATGTGGTTGGCCTTCTCCTCGTAGCCGAGGTACTCCGGGAAGCCCGGCGGCAGGATGCTGAGGTGCCGCGTTTCGTTGATTCGCCCCCATAGGCGGGAGAACAGTCCGTCCACCTGGAAGAAGGTGTCGAGGGCGTTGGCGAATTCTTCGGACGGCAGGTTCTTGCACAGCTCGACCTGGCCGACATAGGAGTCGGCGAAGCCGAGCTTCTCTGCGAGGTCCTTCTTGCTGAGACCGGCCTGCTTTCGGCGCCATTCGAGTTCCTTCGCGAAGGTGACGATGGCGGGTCCGTCGTAGGGCTCGGATCGGGCGGGCATGGCGACCTCCGGGGGGCTGCACCCGTGTGCCGGGTGCGGACGATCTTGCCTGCGGTGCATTGCCGGTGGTGTTCGGTCGATTTCTCAGCATAGTCGAGCGTGTGAGGGTGGTCACACGAAATGGCGATCGGTACGGGTCAGAGGGAACTCGATGAACACGCAGATGCAGGTGGATGAGCAGGAGCTGGGGCGGCTGCGGGCCGACTTCGAGGGGTGGCGGATCTGGCGGGCCGTCAAGCAGGACGGGCGGCTCGGTGAATGGGTCGCGAGCCTGCACGACCCGCGCGTGGGCGTCGAGCCGACGCTGATGTACCCCACGGCGCCGCTGCTGCGGGCCGCGCTGCTCCGGCAGGCCGAAAGAGCACAGGCCCGGAACCGGTGAACCGGCGGTGGCGCGGTCGCCACCGTCCTCGAAGCGCGGCGCGGCCGGTGGACGTCCCCCCGGGCCCACCGGCCGCGCCGTCCCATGGAAAGAGGTGTGTCTCATGGGCATGCAGGTCAACAGCCAAGTGGTCTCGGCACCGTCCAACGAAAGGCGTGTGCACCTGGACGCGCTGCGGGCGGCGATCGATACGCGGCGGGAGCTGGCGTGCGGGGTGGTCGAGCGGCGCGGAATGACCTGGGTGAGCGTCGTCGGGTTCGGCGGGGCGCGGCGCCCGGTCGAGGTCGGGTGCGACTACGTCCGGTCGGCGTGGTGGTTCGCCTGGGACGACGGGCGGCCGATCGTCCCCGCGCACAACGTCCGCCGGGCCGTTGACGTGCTCACGCGTGAACTGCTGACGCCGTGAGCGGTCAGGCCGAGGCTCGTGACCGGGCGGCGGTGTCGAATGCGAGCACCGCCGCCCTCAGCCGTCGTGTGCCGGTACGGCTACTTCCACTCGAACACCCTGGTCTCGGTCTTGCCGCTGGCGTCCGCGTCGTATTCGAAGACGGCGGCGATCTTGTTCAGGCGCGCGAACGTGCCGGAGGCGCCCCGGTAGAAGATCGCGCCGCGGAACGAGGTCGCGCCGTCGTTCAGGAGCTCTCCGACTCCCGTGCCCGTCCAGACGACGGTCTCGCCGCCGCCGGACATCGTGCAGCCCTGGCCTTCGCCGCGCAGGACGCCGTCGGCGCCGAGGACCGACACGTACGTCCCCATGTCCACGACCTCTTCGTCGAGAAGCCGGCCGCGGGTCTCGAAGGAGACCTCGACCCTCGCTTCCCCCTGCTCGGTCGGCGGCAGCACGCGCGTCCCCGTGACCTGCCCGGTGTCATGGCCCAATTGCTCCCCCAAAGCCATCTTCATCTCCCCCTATCCGGATGGCTTATTTCCAGTCGAACACCGACCCCGTTCCCGGTCAATGTCGTCGGGGCGTGCGGAAGTCACCCTTGTTCCCCACTCTTCGGCAAGAGGGATCTCCATCGGCGACGGCGCGAAAATCCCGGCCAAAGGCCCAAGGGCGCCACCGGCCGCGGTCGTGAGCACCGCGGGCCGGGTCGGCCTCAACAAGTGCGGCCTGCACTGACGCTCAGCGGCCGGGGAGCGGCAGCAGATCGGCGTGCCTGACGACGTAGTCGCCCTTGGTGACCGGGGCGAAGGCCGCGGGGCCCATGCAGGTCCCGGCCCTGCCCTCGCCCCAAGTGCCCTCCTCGTCCTGGTCACCGTTGACGACCGACCAGGAGAAGCCCATCCGGTCATGCCGACCGTCGTGGACGCTGAAGCCGAGCCGTTTGCCGATCTGGTCCTTGATCGGCTCATCGGCATGGGTGACGACCGCGGTGAGGGTGGCGTTTCCGGGGCTGGTCACGAGGCAGTCGACCCTGGCCCGCGACCGCACGGTCCACCCCTCCGCCGGAGAGTGGTGAGAGATCTTCACGGTGCCCTCCGCGTCGGTCGGCAGCCCGTCGGGTGCGCCCGGCTTGGGCGACGAGTACGGGACGGCACGGGCATCGAAGGTGAAGGTGCGCACGTCCCGGTCAGGCCAGTACGTGAGACGAATCTGCGCCGACCCTGACACGCGCGCCGACTTGGCCGCCGCCACGGGGATGGGTTCCGCAACTGCGGGAGCGGCCGTGACCGCGATGGCGACCCCGGCAAGAACCGCGATCCTGATGGTGCTGAGCATGGGGGCTCCGTTCACTCGGCAGCCGGACCCAGGCGGCCCGGCCCCCTCATGCTCCGACCGGGCATCACCCTGTCTCTTATAAACATCTCCGAGCCCAAGAGACG
>NZ_SMKB01000325.1:0-6684 GCF_004348575.1 Actinomadura sp. 7K534 | reverse complement strand
CCTTCCCTCCGCCCCCTTCCCCACCAGGGCGGCATGTACCGGCGGACGGAATTGGTGCGGCGCTCGTCCATCGGCCGGCAACCGAGCGTCTCGACCGCCTCCAACCGGACGGGTGGTGCAGCGCGGCCGTGTGGTCCCAGCGGCGCCGCTCAGTAGCCGGAACGGTCCGCGTCGGGGCGGAGGCGTCGACGCTGGCCGGGGACGTGGGGCGACTCCAGGTGCCGTTCGGGCCGAAGAATCTGGGCGCCCCTCGACAACGCCGTGTTCGGCGGACAGCAGGGTTCATATGACGCGTCGGGGGCCGAGTAGCCCGGCGCGGGGTGGGCGCCCCTGACGAGAGAGGGATCCCGAGCCGGTGTGTTAGTTAGTAACATTTGTTAGTCTCTAACAGGTGGGGGTGCGGGAGGCGAAGCGGGAGCGGACGCGGCGGACTGTTCAGGAGCGGGCCCTGCGGCTGTTCCTTGAACGCGGGTTCGACGCGACTACGGTCGCTGAGGTCGCTGAGGCCGCCGATGTGTCGGCCATGACGGTGTTCCGCCACTTCCCTACCAAGGAGCATCTGGTCCTGCAGGACGAGTACGACCCGGTGATCGCCGATCGTGTCCGGCGCCGGCCGGCCGGGGAGCCGCTCCTTCGGCGGATCGCTCTGAGCATTCTGGACGGCCTGGACGATCTGCCTCCCGACCCGCACCTATTGCTCGCCCGCACCCGGCTGATCCTGGAAACCCCCGCGCTGCGCGCCCGGGTCTGGGAGAACAACCACGCCACCCAGCGGGTCATCGCGGCCGCCCTGCCAGACGAGGACCCGTTCGCGGTCCAGGTCGCCGCGAGCGCATGCCTGGCCGCCGCCACCACCGCGATGACCCGCTGGGCCGAGGGCGGTGGGCGGCTCGACTTGCGCACCGTGATGGCCGAGGCGCTGGAGGTGATCGTCCAGTGATCGAGACGAGCGAGCTCACCAAGCGCTACCGGCGCACGACCGCCGTGGACGGGCTCACCCTGCGCGTCGAGCCCGGGCAGATCTACGGCTTCCTCGGCCTCAACGGCGCCGGGAAGTCCACCGCGATCCGGATGCTGCTCGGCATGACCCGCCCGACGAGCGGCACCGTGCGCCTTCTCGGACGGGACGAGCCGGACTGGAGCCGGGTCGGCTACCTCGTCGACGGCGCCCACGCCTATCCCGGCCTCACCGTCCGCGAGAACCTGGAGATCACCCGTCGGCTGCGCCGCGAACCCGACCCCGGGGCCGCCGACCGCGCCGCCGACCTGCTCGGGCTGACGCCCTACCGCGACCGGCGCGCCGGAACCCTGTCGCTGGGCAACGCCCAGAGGCTGGGGCTGGCCAAAGCCGTCCTGCACCGTCCCGACGTGCTCATTCTGGACGAGCCGGCCAACGGGCTGGACCCGCTCGGCATCAGGGAGCTCCGCGGCATCCTGCGACGCCTCGCCCACCAGGAGGGCACGACGATCCTCGTGTCGAGCCATATTCTCGCCGAGGTCGCCCGCACCGCCGACCGCATCGGCATCATCGACCGGGGCCGCATGCTGACCGAGTTCGCCGCCGCCGACCTGCCCCGCTGCACCTGCGACGCCGAAGACCTGGAGGACGTCTTCCTGCGCCTGCTCACCGGCGACCGGTCGGCGCCGCCATGAACGCCGCGCTGCAGACCGAGACCGCCAAGTTCCTGCGTTCCCGCGCGCCTTGGGTAACCGCGGCGGCGTTCCTGCTGCCGGTGGCACTCGCCGCCGTGTTCGTCGGGGCCTCCGGCACCCCGCCGCTGGACGAGAAGTCGCAGGCCCTGGGCATCACCCCGGACTGGTCCGGCTTCCGCTCCGCCCTCATGCAGATCGACGCCGCGGGCGGGTTCCTGCTGTTCGGCATCCTGGTCACCTGGATGTTCGGCCGCGAATACAGCGACCGCACCGTCCTCGACCTGCTCGCCCTCCCCACCTCCCGCACCTCGATCGTCCTCGCCAAGTTCACCGTCACCACGGCCTGGCTGATCCTGCTCGCCGCCTTGCAGATCGCCGCGTGGGTCGCGACCGGGATCATGCTCGGGCTGCCCGGCACCCCGCACCGCGGGCTGGCCGAGCTGCTCATGCTGCTCGCCTTCACCGCCGCCCTCGCGCTCCCGATCGCACTCGCCGCGAGCGCGGGCCGCGGCTACCTGCCCGGCATCGCGGCGACCGTCGCGCTCCTCGTCTGCGGTGTCGCCGCCGCGATACTCGGCGCGGCCGCCTGGTTCCCGTGGGCCTTGCCCGCGACGGCAGGCGGCCTTTCCGGCGCGGCGTCCGTCCCGCTCACCGCCCCGGCGATCGCCGCCGCGACGGTTGCGACGGGCATCGCCGCCACGACCCTCTGGTGGCGGCGGGCCGACCACTAGAGCGATCTCACGGGTCGGAGCCGGTTACATCTGGTCCCACAGGCGCCGTTCCTCCGGGGAGGGAGGGGTCTTGCACATGCACTCCGGATGGCCCGGGGGAAGGTCGGCGGACGCTGCCGGGTCCGGTGGAAGGCACCACGGAGGCAGCGGATACCCGAAGAAGACGCACCACCCGCATCCGACGTCGTACATGAACCGATCAAGGAACCGCCGCAGCCGGTGCCGGTCCGCCATCGGTGACCTCCGCTGTTTCCGATCTTCATGGGCCGGCCGGTCAGGTGATGCCGAGCTCGCTGTCGATCATGGAGAACATCTCCTCGTCGGTGGCCGACTCGATCCGGGCGCGGCCGTCCTCGGCGCCGTTCCCGCCGGTCAGGCCGGCGAGGACCTCCTGGAGCCGGGCGGTGACCGCGGCGCGTGTCCCGTCGTCCATGCCGGAGAGGGCTAGGTCGGCTTCGAGTTTGGCGAGCGTGCCGAGGACGGCCGCGCCGGGCTCGGCCTCGTCCGGGGACAGCCGCGCGGCCAGATACCGGGCGAGCGCGGTCACGTTGGGGTGGTCGAACACGACCGTGGACGGCAGGCGCGTGTCGATGACGGTGCCGAGCCTGTTGCGGAGTTCGACCGCGGTGAGCGAGTCGAAGCCGAGGTCCAGGAATCCGCGTTCGGTGTCGATGCTCTCCGGCGTCGTGTGGCCCAGCACCGCGGCGGCGTTGTCCCGCACCGTCCGCAGCAGGCGGTCGAAGCGGTCCTCCGGGGTGAGACCGGCCAGGTTTCCGGCGGAGAAGGCGGCCTCGATCCGGCGCCCCGCCCCGTCGGTTGGTCGGACGAGCGTGTGGAAGAGCCTGGGCAGAGTCGCCCTGGGCTGCCGTCGCAATGCCCGCATCTCTAGGCGGACCGCCACCAGCAGCGCCTCATCGGTTGCCAGGGCGGCGTCGAACAACGCCAGCGCCTCCCGGGTGGGCAGGGGCAGGATTCCCGAGCGGCCGAGCCTGGACAGGTCCTGTCGGTCGAGGTCCCGGGTCAGCTCGCTGGTGTCCTCCCACAGCCCCCAGGCCACCGATGTGGCCGGCAGGCCGCGGGCCCGGCGCCAGGCGGCGAAGGCGTCCTCGAAGGTGTTGGCCGCCGCGTAGTTGGCCTGGCCCGGTGCCCCCAGCACGCCCGCGCTCGACGAGAACATCACGAAGGCCGACAGGTCGTGGTCCCGGGTCAGCTCGTGGAGGTTCATGACGGCGTCCACCTTGGGACGCAGCACCCTTGCCAGACGGTCCGGGGTCAGCGAGCCGACGACGGCGTCGTCCACCGTCCCGGCGGTGTGGATCACCGCGGTCAGCGGATGGGGCTCCGGTATGGCGGCGATCACCTGGGCGAGCCGGTCGCGGTCGGTGGCGTCGCATGCCGTGATCTCGACGTGTGCGCCCGCGGCGGCCAGTTCGGCCTGCAGTTCGGCCGCGCCGGGGCCGGCGAACCCGCGCCGGCTGGTCAGGAGGAGGCGGCGCACCCCGTGCTCGGCGACCAGGTGCCGCGCCACCAGGGCGCCGAGGGTGCCGGTGCCGCCGGTGACCAGCACCGTGCCGTCCGGGGCGGGCGGCGTGGGCACGGTGAGGACGATCTTTCCGACGTGCCGCGCCCGGCTCATGAACCGGAACGCCTCCGGTGCCCTGCGCACGTCCCAGGCGCGCACCGGCAGCGGGGTCAGGATGCCGCGTTCGAACAGATCGCGGAGTTCGGCCAGCATCTCGCCGATCCGGGCAGCCGGTACGTCCGCCAGGGAGAATGCCTGGTAGGCGACTCCCGGACATGCGTCGGCGACCTCCGCGGCGTCGCGGACGTCGAGCTTCCCCATCTCGATGAAGCGCCCGCCCCGCGGCATCAGCCGGAGTGAGGCGTCGACGAACTCGTGCACCAGCGAGTTGAGGACGACATCGACGCCCCGGCCGCGCGTCTCGTCCATGAACCGCTGCTCGAACGCGGTGTCGCGGGACGAGGCGATGCACGCGCCGTCGATTCCCGCCTCGCGCAGCACGTCCCACTTGCGGGGGCTCGCCGTCCCGTACACGCGGGCGCCCCAGTGCCGCGCGAGCTGCACGGCGGCCATTCCGACACCGCCGGCGGCGGCGTGCACCAGGACGGATTCCCCGGACTCCAGGCCCGCCAAGTCGGCCAGCCCGTAGTAGGCGGTCAGGAACACCGCCGGGACGGCGGCGGCCTGCTCGAACGACCAGCCGGACGGAATCGGCGCCACGACGCGGTGATCGGCCACCGCCACCGGGCCGAAGGTCCCCGGGAACAGGCCCATGACCCGGTCGCCGACACCGAGGCCGCGGACCTCCGGACCCACCTCGGTGATCACACCGGCGGCCTCGCTGCCGATGGCGCCCCCGTCCTGGTGCGCGCCCAGCGCGATCAGCACGTCGCGGAAGTTCAGGCCCGCCGCCCGGACGGAGACCCGGACCTCGCCCGGTTCCAGGGGCCGGAGCGCTTCCGGGGCGGGCACGAGGGACAGGCCCTCCAGGGTGCCGCCAGGGCCGGGTACCAGCGTCCAGACATCCGCGCCCTGCGGAAGTGACAGCGTGCCCGGCTGCGCGGCGGCTCCGCGGACCAGCCTCGGGATCCTCGCCTCGCCGCGGCGCAGCGCGATCTGCTCCTCGCCTTCGCCGGCGGCGGTCGCGATCGCGGCCGGCAGCGACCGGAGGGAATCCGCGTCCCCGTCGAGATCGGCGAGCAGGAAGCGGCCGGGGTTCTCCGACTGCGCCGAGCGGAGCAGGCCCCAGACCGGTGCGTGCGCCAAACCGGCCACATCGTCGTCGGTGCCGCACGCCACCGCGCCGGACGTGACCACCACGAGGCGAGCGTCCTCGAAGCGCGGTTCGGCCAGCCAGTCCTGGACCAGCCGCAACGCCTCGGCTGCGGCCCGGTGCGCCTCGCCCGCCGGGTCGTCCGCGGCCCCGGTCCTGGACGGGCAGGACACCAGCACGAATCGGGGAACCTCGGCTTCCGGGCGGCGGGCCAGTTCAGCCAGATCGGGGTGGGTCCACACGTTCACCTGAGCGGTCCGGAACGCGTCGCTCAGGCCCAGCGGATCGGCGCCGACCAGGGCCCACTCCCCCGATGGCGAGACGCCGGGCGTGCCTAGCGGGTGCCAGGCGATCCTCAGGAGCCGGTCGTCCCGCCGCGCCATCCGGGCCACCAGGCTCTGCGCTGCGACCGGCCGTACCGCGACGGACTCCACCAAGGCCACCGAACGCCCAGTCGGGTCGATCATCGTCAGTGATACGGCGTCTTCACCGGTGGGTGCGACGTGCACGCGCAGCGAACGGGCCCCTCGCTGGAGCACCCGGAGGCCCGACCAGGCGAACGGCAGGCGAAGCCCGTCGGTTCCGTCGTCAGTGAAGTCCAGCAGAGCGACCTGCAGGGCGGCGTCCAGGAGTGCCGGGTGGATCTCGAAGGCGTCCGCCTGCTCCGCCTGATCTTCGGCCAGGCCCACCTCGGCGTACAGGTCCTCGCCGCTCCGCCATGCCCGCTCGACCCCTTGGAACGCCGGGCCGTAGACGTAGCCGCGCTCGGCCAGGCCGTCATAGAAGTCGGTCGTGTCGAGCAGGTCCGCGTCTGGGGGCGGCCACTCGCGCAGGGCGGGCGGCTCGTCCGCTGTGGCGGCGGGCGCCAGCAGTCCCTCGGCGTGGCGTGTCCACGGCGCGTCGGCGGAGCTCCCGAGCGTCCGCGCGAAGACACCGACCGTCCGGGCGCCTCCGTCGCCGGGAGCCCCGACCCGGATCTGCAGCGCGACCACGGCCTGCTCGTCCAGGACGAGCGGCTCCCGCAGCGTGATCTCCTCCAGCCGGTCGCAGCCGAGCCCGCGGCCCGCCCGCAGCGCCATCTCGGTGAACGCCGCGGCCGGCACGAGCGGCGTGTCCCTCACCCGGTGATCGGCCAGCCACGGTTGGGACGACAGCGACAGGCGGCCGGTGAGCACCACTTCCTCGTCGTCGGCCAGAGCGAGGGACGCCCCCAGGAACGGGTGACCGGTCCCTTCCAGCCCGAGCCCCTCGGCGTCACCGCGGGCCGCCCCGCCGCCATCGAGCCAGTACCGCTGCCTCTGGAAGGCGTAGGTGGGCAGTGCGGGCGGGTTCGCGGGTCGTGGGATGCCGATGGCTTCGAGGATGTGGGTCCAGGTGAGGTGGGTGCCTTGGGTGTGGAGGGTGGCGAGGTTGGTGAGGAGTTGGGTCCAGGTGGGGTGGTCGCGGTGGAGTGTGCCGGTGGCGGTGGCGGTGGTTTCGGGGGTGGTGTCGAGGGTGTGTTGGAT
>NZ_SMKB01000324.1:0-6715 GCF_004348575.1 Actinomadura sp. 7K534 | reverse complement strand
GGTCGGCGTCGCGCGGCTCGGCGGTGTCGCGGGGGGCCGCGGTCTCCCGGGCGGCGGCGGGGTCGCGGGACTCGGCGGCGTCCCGGGGGTCGCCCAGGTCGCGGGGGTCGGCGAGGTCGGTCTCGGTGCGCTCGGCCTCCGTGCCGCGGGCGGAGGGGTCGCGCAACCGGGCGAGGTGGGCGCGCAGGATGCCCTCGGCGGCCGGCTTCATGTCGACGTCCACGTACAGCCGGTCGAGGACGTCGCCCGCGACCGGGTCGCCCGACGGGCCGGCCGGACCGGGCAGGTCGGGCAGCCCGGACGGCGAGGTCGCGTACGCCGCCACCCCGGCCTCGCCGAGCGCCGCCAGCATCGCGTCGGCCAGGTGCGGGGCGAGGTCGACCAGCGGGGCGTAGGTGTCGGCCGACAGTCCATTGCCACGGCGATTCAAGGGGCCGGCTCCTTCGACTCCCGCGTGACCGGCAGCACCGGCATGACGGCCTCCGCTCCCCCATCGACATGTGCCCGGCGGCACCGCCGGCTCGCGGCGGCACTCCCGGACACCCTGAAACGTGTGTCCCACGGTATTCGCTGCGACGCCCGGAACAAGCCCCCCGGGCGCACCCGATTGAGATTTACGTTCAGAGCCTACGTTCATTCGGCGGCCCCGGACGCATCGCCCGCGAACGCGGCCGGGCCGCCCCTGAACCGAGCCGCGGACCGAGCCGCGCCCGGTGCCCGCGGCCGATGCCGTACCGGCCGGTAGATCGTTGGGACGGGGAGTGGGAAGATGTCCCATCATCTCCCGTCGGCAGGGACCGGTCGTGCTCACCCGGGGGCACGCGGTCCGAGGAAGGTCCCCGCATGCTCTGGTTCTGGATCCTGCTCCGGATCGTTCTCTCGCCCATCCTGTACCTCGGGTGGTGGCCGCGGAACCGCGGGATGAAGAACGTCCCCAAGCGCGGCCCCGCGCTGATGGTGAGCAACCACCTGTCGTTCGCCGACCACTTCTTCGGGCCGCTGCCGCTGATGCGGCCGATCATCTTCATCGGCAAGGGCGAGTACTTCACCGGCAAGGGGATCAAAGGGCTGATCAGCAAGGGGTTCATGACCGGGGTGGGCGTGGTGCCGGTGGACCGGACCGGCGGGTCGGCCGCCGAGGCGGCGCTGCAGACCGGGCTGCGGATCCTCGCGGAGGGCAAGCTGCTCGGCATCTACCCGGAGGGCACCCGCGCCCCCGACAACCGGCTGTACCGCGGCAAGACCGGGGTGGCGCGGCTGGCGCTGCAGTCGCGGGTCCCGGTGATCCCGATGGCGATGATCAACACGTTCGAGCTGATGCCGTCCGGGAGGACGCTCCCGCGGCTCGGCGTGCGGCCGGGCGTCCGGTTCGGCGAGCCGATGGACTTCTCCCGCTACTACGGCCGCGAGGACGACAAGGAGGTCCTGCGGGAGATCACCGACGAGATCATGCGGGCGATCCAGAAGCTGTCGGGCCAGGAGTACGTCGACCGCTACGCCGCCGAGGTGAAGGCGGAGCTGGCCGGCAAGAGCGCGCGCCCAGTGGCGGATGACGACGAGTAAGAGGGAGCCGGGCCTGGGGCTGGAGGCCGCGCTGTGGCGCGCCGTCGCGGTCTACCGGGGCCTCGCGCTCTGCTACGCCGCGGTCGTGATCGCGATGAACTCCGGGGGCTACGCGCATCCGGCGGGCGGCTGGGCCGTCCTCGGCGTCATGGCGGCCTGGACGGCGTACGCGGTGCGGGCCTTCGCCGACCCGCGCCGGCGCGGGCGGCTGCTGCTGGCCGCCGACCTCGCGGTCGCGGCCGGGTGCCTGCTGGCGACGGCGTGGGTGGAGACCGCCGCCAACATCGCCGCCGGGCGCCCGACGCTGCCGGTGTCGTGGGTGGCGGCGGCGGTGCTGTCGTGGGCGGTGGCGGGCGGCCGCCGGCTCGGCGTCGCGGCGGCGCTGGCGCTGTCCGCCGCGAACCTGCTGGTGCACGCCGTCGCGGGGACGACCGGCGGGATGGGCTCCACGACCTTCAACGGGATCGTGCTGCTGCTCCTCGCCGGACTCGTCGTCGGCCACGTCGTCCGGCTGGCGCTGGAGGCGGAGGCGCGGCTGGCGCGGGCCGTGGAGCTGGAGTCGGCCACCCGCGAACGGGAGCGGCTGGCCCGCCGCATCCACGACTCCGTGCTGCAGGTCCTGGCGATGGTGCAGCGGCGCGGCGGGGAGCTGGGCGGCGAGGCGGCGGAGCTGGGCCGGCTGGCGGGGGAGCAGGAGGCGGCGCTGCGGTCCCTGATCGGCAGCCGCCCGTCCGCGCCCGCCGCGGAGCCGGACGCCGGGGCGGGGGTCGACCTCCGCCCGCTGCTGACCGGCCACGCCTCCCCGTCCGTCACCGTGTCCACGCCGGCGACGGAGGTGCGGCTGCCCGCGCACGCCGCCCGAGAGGTCGAGGCGGCGGTCGCGGCGGCGCTGGACAACGTCCGGCGGCACGGCGGCCCCGGCGCCCGCGCGTGGGTGCTGCTGGAGGACGGCCCCGCCGAGATCACCGTCAGCGTCCGCGACGACGGGCCGGGGATGCCCGCCGGGCGGCTGGACGAGGCAGCGGCGGCCGGCCGGCTCGGCGTCGCGCAGTCGATCCGCGGCCGCGTCGCCGACCTCGGCGGCGAGGTCGCGATCTGCACGGCCGAGGGCGAGGGCACGGAGATCGAGATGACCGTGCCGCGCTGAGCGGGCGGCGGGGCGGTATGTCGGCTTAGGGTGAGGCCGTGAGTGACGTGCCCTTGAGGATCATGGTCGTGGACGACCACCCGATGTGGCGTGAGGCGGTCGCCCGCGACCTCGCCGAGGCCGGCCACGACGTGGTCGCGACCGCGGGGGAGGGGCGCGCCGCGGTCCGCGTCGCCGCCGCCGCGCGGCCGCAGGTCGCCGTGGTCGACCTCCAGCTCCCCGACATCAGCGGGGTGGAGGTGACCCGCCACCTGGCCGCCGCCGACCCGCCCGTGCGCGTCCTGGTGCTGTCGGCGAGCGGGGAGCAGCAGGACGTCCTGGAGGCGGTGAAGGCGGGCGCCACCGGCTACCTGCTCAAGTCCGCGGCGCGCGAGGAGTTCCTGGACGCGGTCCGGCGCACCGGCGAGGGCGACGCCGTGTTCACCCCCGGCCTGGCCGGGCTGGTGCTCGGGGAGTACCGCAGGCTCGCCGGCGCACCGTCCCGCGAAGACGACGACGCGCCGCGGCTGACCGAGCGCGAGACGGAGGTCCTGCGGCTCGTCGCGAAGGGCCTGACGTACAAGCAGATCGCGCAGCGGCTCGTCCTGTCCCACCGGACGGTGCAGAACCACGTGCAGAACACCCTCGGCAAGCTGCAGCTCCACAACCGCGTGGAACTCGTCCGCTACGCCATCGAGAAGGGCCTCGACCAGGAGGGCTAGGGGGCGGTGCCGCGGCCTTCGCCGACCCTCGGCGACAACGTGCGGTGCACGCCGCCGAGGGGCTATGGTCTAGACCAATGGCGCCACGCCGGAGCGGTCGGTGAATGCGCCGGCCGGTGGGGACCGGGTGGCTAGTCTGGCCATGTGAATCGAGGGAGGAGCCCGGTGGCGGGAGAAGGAGACGGCATGCGCGTCGGAGTGCTGACCGGAGGCGGTGACTGCCCCGGCCTGAACGCGGTGATCCGCGCGGTCGTGCGCAAGGGCGTCCAGGTCTTCGGCTATGAGTTCGTGGGCTTCCGGGCCGGCTGGCGCGGGCCCCTCGAAGGCGACACCGTGGCCCTCGACGTCCAGGCGGTGCGCGGCATCCTGCCGCGCGGCGGGACGATCCTGGGCTCGTCCCGGACGAACCCGATCAAGGTCGACGGCGGCGTCGAGCGGATCAAGGACAACCTGGCCGGCCTCGGCGTGGACGCGCTGATCGCCATCGGCGGCGAGGACACCCTCGGCGTCGCGAGCGAGCTGTACGCGAACGGCGTCAACGTCGTCGGCGTCCCGAAGACGATCGACAACGACCTCAACGCGACCGACTACACCTTCGGCTTCGACACCGCGGTGAACATCGGCATGGAGGCCGTCGACCGGCTGCACACCACCGCCGAGAGCCACCACCGCGCGCTGATCTGCGAGGTCATGGGCCGGCACGCGGGGTGGATCGCGCTGCACGTCGGGATGGCCGCCGGCGCCAACGTCATCCTCATCCCGGAGCGGCCGTTCGACATAGACAAGGTCGTCGGGTACGTCGAGTCCCGGTTCAAGACCCGGTACGCGCCGATAATCGTCGTCGCCGAGGGCGCCCACCCGGCCGAGGGGCAGATGCAGCTCCAGACGGGAGAGAAGGACGCGTTCGGGCACGTCCGGCTCGGCGGCATCGGCCAGGCCCTCGCCGACGAGATCGAGAAGCGGACCGGCAAGGAGGCCCGCGCCGCGGTGCTCGGGCACATACAGCGCGGCGGCACCCCCACGGCGTTCGACCGCGTCCTCGCGACCCGCTTCGGCCTGCAGGCGATCGACGCCGTCCGCGACGGCGACTACGGCAAGATGGTCGCGCTGCAGGGCACCGACATCATCCGGGTCGGGCTCGACGAGGCGACCAAGGAGCTGAAGACCGTCCCGCTGGAGCGCTACGCCGAGGCCGAGGTCTTCTTCGGCTGACCGCTCTCCCCGGCGGGAACAGTGAATCCGGGTCGCGGCGTTGGCTTCTCTGAGCAACACTAAGAAGTCCCTTCAGACCTGTTCCCGCCGGGAGGATCCCCCATGACCACGCTCGACGCCGCGCCGGCGGACGTCCGGCAGAAGCCGCCGGTCGACGGCGAGCCGTGCGTGCTGCTGAAACTGGGCGAGGTCGTCCTCAAGGGCAAGAACCGCGAGCAGTTCGAGCGGCGGCTCGCCGACAACGTGCGCACCGCCGTCCGCCCCATCGCCCGCGTGGACGTGATCCGGCGCCACGGCGTCTTCATCGTCCGCAAGCACGACGCCGACCTGGCGACGATGGACCGCGTCGCGCAGCGGATCACCGACGTCATGGGCATCGTGTGGGCGCACCGCGCGTGGCTCGTCGGCAAGGACGTCGCCAGCGTCGAGCGCGCCGCGCTGGAGCTGATGGACGGGCGCACCGGCACGTTCGCCGTCCGGTCCCGCCGCCGCGACAAGCGGTTCCCGATGACCTCCACCGAGCTCGACCGGCACATCGGAACCCTCATCACCGACCGCTACGGCCAGCCCGTCCGCCTCAAGAACCCCGACCACACGCTGTCGATCGAGGTCGACCGCGACGAGGTGTTCGTGTACTCCGGCGGCCTGCCCGGCCAGGGCGGCCTGCCCGTCGGCATGAGCGGCCGCGCCCTCGTGCTCATGTCGGGCGGCATAGACTCGCCCGTCGCCGCGTACCGCATGATGCGCCGCGGCCTCCGCGTCGACTACCTGCACTTCTCCGGCATGCCGTTCACCGGCCCGGAGTCGATCTACAAGGCGTACGCGCTGGTCCGCGAGCTGGACAAGTTCCAGGGCGGCTCGCGGCTGTTCGTCGTCCCGTTCGGCAAGGCGCAGCAGCAGATCAAGACGTCGGGCGCCGACCGCCTCGCGGTGATCGCCCAGCGCCGGCTGATGCTCCGCACCGGCCAGCTCCTGGCCCGCCGCCTGCGCGGCACCGCCCTGATCACCGGCGACGCGCTCGGCCAGGTGTCCAGCCAGACCCTGACCAACATCACCGCGCTGGACGACGCCGTCGACCTGCCGATCCTGCGCCCCCTCGTCGGCATGGACAAGGTCGAGATCATGGACCAGGCCCGCCGCATCCGCACCCTGACGATCTCCGAGCTCCCCGACGAGGACTGCTGCACCGTCCTGGCCCCGCGCCGCGCCGAGACCAAGGCCAAGATCGACGACCTCCGCCAGCTGGAAAAGCGCCTGGACGCCGGAGAACTGGCCGACCAACTAGCCGAATCGGCCCAAGAACACCGCCCCACCTACGCCGACCCAAGCTAGTCCACATGCAGCACACCCAAAACGCCACGGGAAACAGTGACGTGAGGATCGACCGGGGAGAAACGGGCGTTTCAGGGTCGCTTCCTTTAGGCGATGACACACCCTCACCGACATAAATGATCACTCACGGGGCGTGCGGCTGGAGCGGGTGCAGCGAGCGGAAGTCGCACGACCCGCCGAGCCGGGCGACCGCAGCGACACCCACACGCCCCGCACGGTCAAGCCAGCCCGCAACGGTGGCGTGAGGATCGACCGGCTCGCGACGGGGGTTCCAGGGGGTCGCCCCCCTGGACTAATGAGCATCGAAATCGGTGGGGCGTGGGGGTTCCGGGCCTATCGGGCTCATCAGGGTGATGCGTTCCACGCGGACGATGCGGAAGCGGCGGCCGGCGACGGCGATGCCGTTGCGGCGGGTGTCGTCCTCCATCAGGTCGGCGGCCTCGGTGAACTGGGCGAGGTCGGCGTCGCCGGGGTTCTCCACGGCGGGTACGACGTGGCGGAAGTAGGTGACGAGGGAGTCGCGGGCCTGGCGCGGGGTGTCGTGGAGCCGTCCGACCGGGCGCCAGCGCCGTTCGCTGCGTTCGGCGACGGTGAACGCGGGGGCGAGCGCGACGGGGGTGAGGAACGCGCCGGACGGTTCGCTGCCGTCCGCCGCGGCCGCGTCGAGGACCTGGCAGAGGAGTTCGGCGGTGGCGAGGTCGGAGGCGGGGCCGTCCTCGGGCAGCAGTTCGAAGCGGCGGCCGGGGTCGGTGTCCAGGTC
>NZ_SMKB01000323.1:0-6824 GCF_004348575.1 Actinomadura sp. 7K534 | reverse complement strand
GGTTGGAGGTGACGGGGTCCGCGGTGCCGATCCGAACGACGGCCCGGTCCTGGTAGAAGGCGATGTGGTCGCGGAGGACCGCGACCTCGGTGTACGGCTCCGGGTACTCCCATGCGATGGGGTCGGGGTCTTCCCGGGGCCGCCAGTACCTCGCCCGGCCCTTGAACGGGCAGCGCGAGGTGTGGTCGGAGGGCGCGAGGTGCTCGAAGCGCACGTCGGCCCTGGGGATGTAGAGGACGATCCCGTGGTCCTGCTCGTCCACGAGGAGGGCGGCGGTCGTCTCGGCGAGGGTCGTGCCCTCGTGCGTCACGCGGACGAGGTTGCGCTTGCGGTGGACGTCCACGCGGTAGTCGGGACGGTCGGTGTAACCCGACGGTTCCAAGGCTTCTCCCCTCATCGGGCGTGCTCCAGCGCGCCGTCGCGGATCTGCTGGCGCAGCCGGAACTTCTGGATCTTGCCGGTCGCGGTGCGCGGGAAGTCCGCGACGAGGTGCACCGACTCGGGCCACTTCTGCCGGGCGAGCCCGGCGGCGGCGAGGTGCGCGCGCACGTCGTCCAGCCCGACCGGGCCGGCCGCCTCGTGCGGGCGGATCACCGCGGCGGCGTGCTCGCCCAGCCGCGCGTCGGGCTCGGCGACCACGCTGACCTCGGCGACCTGCTCCATCTTGAGGAGCAGCGACTCGATCTCCTGGGCGCTGATGTTCTCGCCGCCGCGGATGATGACGTCGGCCACGCGGTCGGTGATGGTGAGGTAGCCGTCGGCGTCGAAGACGCCCATGTCACCGGTGCGGTACCAGCCGTCGGCGTCGAAGGCGCGGGCGGTCAGCGCGGGGTCGGTGTAGCCGACGCAGCAGTCGGCGCCCCGCGAGAGGATCTGGCCGTCCTCGTCCAGGCGGACCTCCGCGCCGGGCAGCGCCCGGCCGTCGGTGCGCAGCCGCTTGTCCGCGGGCTCGGCCAGCAGGCTCGCCGTGATCGACGGGTGCTCGGTGCTCCCGTACGACCGGAACACCGCGATGCCCTCCTTCGTGGCCCGCTCGGTGAACGCCTCGGGCACCATCGCGCCGCCGAGTCCCATGTACGGGATCAGGGACAGGTGCTCGGGGGTGAAGTCGGGGTGGTCGAGGAGGCTGGTCAGGAAGTAGGTGGGGCCGCCGGCGATGCCGAGCTTCCGCTCGCCCATCATCCGCAGCACCTCGGCCGGGTCCCACACGTCGATCAGGTGCACCGGCTCCGCGCGCAGCAGCGGCAGCAGGAAGGCGTTGATCATCCCCATGAAGTGGCCGACGGGGGTGCCGACGATCTGCGGGGGCCCGCCCTTGCCGTAGAAGTGGTCGCACTGGCGCGCCTCCCAGCCGATCGTCTGGTGGCTGTGGATCACGCCCTTGGGGTTGAGCGTCGTGCCGGAGGTGAAGCCCACGATCACCGGGGCGGCCGGGTCGACCGGCAGCGGCTCGGGCAGCGGGTCGCCGTCCAGCATCCGGTGGAAGGGGGTGGCGGCCCGCGGCAGCTCCCGCTCGGGACGGTCGCTCACGACCAGCCAGAGGGTCTCGCCGTCGCGCTCCCCCAGGAGCCGCTCGTACTGCTGGAGGTGGTCGGTGCGGCCGAAGCGGTCGGGCGTGACGACCACCGCCGGACGGGTGTCGTCCAGGATGTAGCCGACCTCCTTCGGCCCGTAGAAGTGCACGACGGGGACGACGATCGCGCCCACGTACGCGGCGGCCCAGAAGGTGATGGCGGCCTCGACCCAGTTCGGCAGCTGCACGACGATGACCGAGCCGGGGCCGATGTCCCGGGCCAGCAGGGTCCCGGCGAGGGAGCGCGCCGCCCGGTCCACATCGGCGAACGTGCCGGTGTAGGGGCGTGTCTTCGAGCCCACGTGGAAGCGCGAGCGCGGGGCGCGGCCCAGACCCGCGGCCACCATCGAGCCGAGGGTGTCGCCGGTCCACCAGCCTTCGTCGCGGTAGTGCTGTGCGAGTCCGGCGGGAACCGTCCGGATGCCCCAGCCTTCGGAAGCAGAGCTTCGGGTCACCGTATCGCCTTCAGTGGTCGGGATCTTGAGGCCGGCGGCTTCCGCGCCCCCGGCCCTGACGGTTAACATCAAAGTATGTTCTGACGTCGAGGTCAATACTTGGGAGAAGTTTGTGGGCAGCACGCGGATCTACCACGTCGGCATCGTCGTCCCGGCCCTGGAGCCGGCGATGGCCCAGTTCAGCGCGGCCGCGGGGGTGACGTGGGGCCGGGTTCAGCGCTTCCCCGCCGAGTTCGCGTCCCCCTCGGGCACGCGGACGTACGACCAGACGTTCGTTCTCTCCCTGGAGGGACCGCCTTACATCGAGTTGCTCGTGCAGGTCCCCGGCAGCGTTTGGGAGCGGACCGGCCTGCACCACCTGGGCATGTGGAGCGACGACGTGCCGGGCGAGTCGGCCGACCTGGAGGAACGCGGCTGCGCCTGGCAGGCGGCCATCCTCGACGGCACCGGCCGGCGCGCCGGCGGCTGCTACCACCACTTGCCTGATCTTGACGTCAGAGTCGAATTGGTGTCACGGTCGGGAAGCGCGCCGCGGCTGGCGCGCTACCTGGCCGGCGGCGACTACCGCTGAGCCTCCCCCGGCCGCGGGGCCGGGGGAGGCGCGCCCGCCCCGGGAGGAGTTCGGCCGGGCGCGCCTCGTAGGTGAACCCGGATCGACCAGTGCGAACGCGGAATCGCAGCCGCGTCCCCGCCGGGTTGCGGGACGGATGGGGCGGGGCCCGGCGCGTCCCCGTCCTACCCGGCCGAGGACGTGCCGGACATATGACATTTGACGTCGATGATATGCCGCTCCGGACCTGCTTCGGCCCGGAGCGGTCCAGCGCGCCGATGGCGCCCTGACCCGCTGGTCAGCGGGCCTTGGCGTGCGCGGCGAGGAACTCCCACGTGCGTTCGGTATCGACGTCGCTCTTGGCCAGCGGGTGGGCCGCGAAGTCCGTGACACCGCTCTCGGCGAACGCGTCGATGCGCCGCGCCACCTCGCCCGGCGACCCGACGATCGCCAGCTGGGCGACCCCGTCCACGCCCTCCCGGGCCAGCACCTTCCGGTAGGACGGGAGAGCGTCGTTGGCGCCGAGGACGCGGTGGATATGGCTCCGCGCCTCCGCGGCGTCCCCGGTCACGCACACCGGCAGGGCGGCCACGATCCGGAACGGGGAACCGGCCGGGCGGCCGTCCAGCGCCGGGCGGATCACCTCGGTGACCGTGCGCGGCCCGGCTGCCCAGGTGACGACCCCGGCGGCCACCTCGGCGGCGAGCCGGGCCATCGCCGGGTTCACCGCGCCCAGCAGGATCGGCGGCGGGGCCGCCGAGGTCGCGCCGGGCACGGCGACCCGGCGGCCGTCCCGCCCGGTCATGACGGCCGCCAGGTCCGCCACGTAGCGCCGCGTCGCCGCGATGGGCGGCGGCCACTCCAGTCCGAACGCGTCCCTGACGAGCGCCTCGTGCGACGGGCCGATGCCCAGCGCCAGCCGCCCGCCGAGCACCTCCTGGACGGTCGCCACCTGCTGCGCGAGGGCGTAGGGCGGGCGCAGGGGCATCGGCACGACGGCCGTCCCCAGCTCGATCCCGGGCACCTCGCGCCCGGCGACCGCGAAGGCCGTGAGCGTGTCGTGCCCGGTGAGCATCGGCGCCCAGTAGCCGGCGAAGCCGTATTCGGCGGTCCTGCGCACCTGGTCGACGACGCCCTGGACGCTCCCCCGCATGGTGAGACCTGAATGGATGGCGATGCGCATGGTGTCCGTTCCTCCAGTGCCGTTCCAGTGCGGGTTTCAGTGCGGGGTCAGTACGACTTCGGCAGGCCGAGGACGTGCTGGCCGATGTAGTTGAGCACCATCTCCTGGCTGACCGGGGCGATGCGCATGAGGCGGGACTCCCGGAAGTAGCGCTCGACGTGGTACTCGCGGGCGTAGCCGAACCCGCCGTGCGTCTGGACGGCGGCGTCCGCCGCGGCGAACCCGGCGTCGGCGCAGAGGAACTTGGCCGTGTTGGCCTCCTTCCCGCACGGCTCGCCGCGGTCGTAGCGGGCGGCGGCGTGCCGCGCGGCCAGTTCCGCGGCGTCCAGCCGCATCGACGCCTCGGCGAGCGGGAAGGCGATGCCCTGGTTCTGCCCGATGGGGCGGTCGAACACGACCCGCTCGCGGGCGTAGCGCACCGCCCGCTCCAGCGCGGCGCGGCCGATGCCGAGCGCCTCGTGCGCGAGCAGGATCCGCTCGGGGTTGATGCCGTCCAGCAGGTAGGTGAACCCGCGCCCCTCCTCGCCGACGAGGGCCGATCCGGGGACGCGGAAGTCGTCCAGGAACAGCTCGTAGGAGGAGACCGCGTTGCGGCCCATCTTCGGGATCGCGCGCATCTCGACGCCGCCGCCGGTCAGGTCGACGACGAACATCGAGAGCCCGTCCGTGCGGCCCCTGCCCTCGCGGGGCTCGGCGGTGCGCGCCAGCAGCACCGCCTTCTGCGACTGCGCCGCCTTGGTGATCCAGACCTTCCGCCCGTTGATCACGTAGTCGGCGCCGTCCCGCCGGGCGAAGGTGCGGATGCGGCCGGTGTCCGAGCCCGCGTCGGGTTCGGTGATGGCGAAGCAGACGTGCAGGTCGCCGGTGGCGGCGGCGGGCAGCAGCTCGCGGCACAGCCGGTCGCCGCCGTGCCGCGCCACCAGGTTGAGCCCGAAGATCGTGAGGTGGAACGGGCTGCAGCCGTTCATGCCCGCGCCGGACGCGGCGATCTCGTACATCATCGACGCGGCCGCCGAGACGCCCATGCCCGCGCCGCCGTATTCGCGCGGGATCGCGATGCCGAGCCACCCGGCCTTGGCGAACGCGTCGTAGAACTCCCAGGGGAACCTGGCCTCCTGGTCGGCCTCGGCCCAGTAGGCGTCGTCGAACCGCCCGGCCACCTCCCGGACGGCCGCGCGCACCTCCTCGTCGGTCAGCGCGTCGCCGGTCGGCGTCTCATCGGCGTCCGGCGCGGGGTCCGGGGAAAGGTCGTGGGTCATGGGGATTCCTTCGTTCGGTCTCGGGGCGTCAGCGCACCGAGCGCCCGCCGTCGACGTAGAGCACCTGGCCGGTGACGAACCCGGACTCCTCCGCGGCGAGGAACAGGGCGGCGTTCGCGATGTCCGCGGGCTGCCCGACGCGCCGGACGGGCAGTCCCGCGGCGACCTCGGACAGCCGCCGGTCCGCCGGCACGCCGAGCCGCTCGGCCGTCGCCCGGGTCATCTCCGTGTCGACGAAGCCGGGGCCGATCGAGTTGACGGTGACGCCGAACGGCCCGAGTTCGATGGCGGTCGTCCGGGTGAACCCCTGGACGCCCGCCTTGGCCGCGGAGTAGTTCGCCTGGCCGCGGTTGCCCAGCGCCGAGGTCGAGGAGATGTTGATGACCCTTCCGTACCGCTGCTGGACCATGTGCCGCTGGGCCTCCGCGGTCACCAGGAACATGCCGCGGAGGTGGACGTTCATCACGGTGTCCCAGTCGTCCTGGGTCATCTTGAACAGCAGGTTGTCGCGCGTCACCCCGGCGTTGTTGACGGCGATGTCCAGCCCGCCGAACTCCTGGACGAGCCGCTCCACCGCCCCCCGCACCTGCCCGGCGTCGGAGACGTCCGCGCCGAGGCCGAGGGCCTGCCCGCCCGCGTCCTCGATGGCCGACACGGTGTCCTCGGTCAGCGCCTCTTCGAGGTCGAGGACGCCCACCTTGGCTCCGGCGCGCGCATACGTGCGGGCGATCTCGGCGCCGATCCCGCGGGCCGCGCCCGTCACCAGCGCTACGCGGCCGTCCAGCTTCGTCATGATTCCTTGGCTCCTGGGTTCTCGGTGGTGGAGGGGGTGCGCGCGGCACGGCCGCGCGAGAGGGCGCGGACCGCGTCGCGGTGGGCGCCGGACTCCAGGAGCCGGACGTGCCATTCCGCTTCCGCGTCCGCGCATGCGGCGAGGTCGTGGGTGCGGGCGCGGTCGACGTGCCGCCTCATCGCCCGTACTGCTTCCGGGGAGACGGCCGCCAGGCGCGCGGCGAGCGCGGCGACGTGCTCGCGCAGCCGCTCGTCGGGGACCGCCTCGGTGACGAGGCCGAGGTCCTGCGCGCGGGCGGCGGTCAGCGCCGGGGAGAGGTACAGCAGTTCGAGCGCGCGGGACGGGCCGACCAGCCGGTTCAGCGACCAGGTGCAGCCGAAGTCGCCCGCCAGCCCGAGCCGGCCGAAGCCGGTGCGCAGGATCGCGGACGTCCCCGCGTAGCGCAGGTCGCAGCCGAGGGCGAGCCCGAGTCCCGCCCCGACCGCCGCCCCCTCGATCAGCGCGACCGACGGCTTGCCGATCTCGCGGAGGCGGACGACGGTGGCGCGCTGGAGCGCCCGCTGGGCGGCCAGCCGCACGTCCGGCTCGTCCGCCGGGCCGAAGATGCTCTCCCCCGCCGCGAGCATGTCGAGGTCGCCCCCGGCGCAGAAGGTGCCGCCGGACCCGGCGAGCACCACGACCCGGACCTCGTCCGCCGCGGCGGCGTAGTCCAGCATCGCGGCCAGGGCCTCCAGCATCTCCCGCGAGAACGCGTTGCGGACCCGCGGGCGGTTGAGCGTGAGCGTCAGCACCCCGCCCGCCAGCCCGGCCAGCAGGTGCCCGCTGCCGGTCGGCACCGCGGCCCCGCCCGAATTATTTGACATAGACGTCGAAATTATAAGAATGAGGCCACCTGGTCAACACCAGTGGCTTGCACTAACGTTGTTGGCCAGGTCTATCGACACCGACGTCGAAGTTAGAGCACGTTTCCGCGGAGGAGCCCCATGCCCGACCGGCCGACCGGCCAGCCCC
>NZ_SMKB01000322.1:0-6897 GCF_004348575.1 Actinomadura sp. 7K534 | reverse complement strand
GTGCTGCAGTACGCCGGGGACGTCGCGGTGGCCGCCAGGGGGTTGCCCGGGGGTGTGGCGCTTGCCCGGGAGTGTGTCGAGGAGTTGAGGCGGCGGGGCCTTCCAGGGGATGCCGAGCTTGCCGACGAGGTTGAGGGTGTTTCGGGGCTTGCCGGGCTTCCCGTTGATCTGGGGGCGGTGGCCGCGGCGATGGATGACGGGTTCCATGTGCTGGACGTCGAGTGCGGCGATGTCGTCCCGGTGGACGAAGGGGGAGAGGGCGTGCCGATTCCGCCGGGCGTCCTGCCGGAGGGGGAGGACGCCCGGCGCGGGGCGGCGCGGCGGTGGCTGGCGGAACAGGGGTACCGGGCCGTGCCGCGCGGCCTCTAGGAGCCGGGGCGGGCCAGCGGGAAGGGGATCGTCTCGCGGATGCTGCGGCCGGTGAGAGTGATCATGAGGCGGTCGATGCCCATGCCCATGCCGCCGGCGGGCGGCATCGCGTACTCCAGGGCGCGCAGGAAGTCCTCGTCCAGTTCCATGGCCTCGGGGTCGCCGCCGGCGGCGCGCAGGGACTGCTCGGTGAGGCGGCGGCGCTGCAGGACGGGGTCGATCAGCTCGGAATAGGCCGTGCCGAGTTCGAGGCCGAAGATGATCAGGTCCCATTTCTCGGCGAGGCGCGGTTCGGTCCGGTGCGGGCGGGTGAGCGGGGACGTTTCCGCCGGATAGTCGCGTACGAATGTCGGGGCGGTGAGTTTCTCCTCGACCAGCGCCTCGAAGATTCCCTGGACGATTCTGCCCTGCCCCGAACGCGAGTCGAAGTTCAGGCCGAGGCTCGCCGCGAACGACCGGACGGTGGCCGGCGGCGTGTCGGGGGTGATCTCCTCGCCGAGGACCTCGGAGACGGCCCCGTAGACGGTGACCTCCCGCCACGGTTCGGCCAGGTCGTACTCGACGCCGTCGCGGACGACGACGGTGGTGCCGAGGGCGGCGCGGGCGGCGTCCACGACCAGGGAGCGGGTGAGGGCGGCCATCGTGTCGTAGTCGCCGTAGGGCTCGTACGCCTCCAGCATCGTGAACTCGGGGTTGTGCTTCGGCGAGACGCCCTCGTTGCGGAAGTTGCGGTTCAGCTCGAAGACGCGGCCGACGCCGCCGACGAGGAGGCGCTTCAGGTACAGCTCGGGCGCGATCCGCAGGTGGAGCTGCATGTTGTAGGCGTTGATGCGCGTCGTGAACGGCCGGGCCGCGGCGCCGCCGTGCACGGGCTGCAGCATCGGCGTCTCGACCTCCAGGTAGCCGCGGCCGCGCAGGCCGTCGCGGACGGCGGCGATGGCGTCGCCGCGCATCCGGAGCATCCGGCGGGCGTCGTCGTTGACGATGAGGTCGACGTACCGCTGCCGGACGCGGGCCTCCGGGTCCGACAGCCCGGAGCGCTTGTTCGGCAGGGGCCGCAGGCACTTCGCGGCGATCTGCCAGGACGAGGCGAGCACCGACAGCTCGCCGTGCCTGGACGTGACGACCTCGCCCGCCACGCCGACCTGGTCGCCGAGGTCGATCAGCGTCTTCCAGCCGCGCAGGGACTCCTCGCCGAGCGCGTCGGCGGTCAGCATCACCTGGAGGTCGCCGGTCTCGTCCCGCAGGGTGACGAAGATGAGGCGGCCGTGCTCGCGGGCGAGGACGACGCGTCCCGCGATGGCCACGCGGCAGCCCGTGGCGGCGTCGGGGGCGAGGCCGGCGAAGCGCTCCCGGATGCCGGCGGCGACGTCGGTCCGCTCGCAGCCGACCGGGTACGGGTCCAGGCCGGCGGCGCGGATCCGGTCCAGCTTGGCGTGCCTGACCCGCTCCTGCTCCGACAGCCGGCGCCGCGGCGCGCGGGCCGCGGCGGCGGCCGCCTCGATCTTCCGGACCCGGTCGACCAGGTCGCCGGACGGCGTCATGGCCGCGGCCCGCTCCAGCTTCGGGCGGTTCAGGTTGGGCAGGAACCCCTCGGCGCGGGCGTAGGCGAGGCCGAGCCGGACGAGGTGCCGGCTCTGCATGTAGCAGATGTAGCGGGGACGCCAGTCCGGCAGGTACTTCGCGTTCGACAGGTACAGCGATTCGAGCTGCCAGAACTTAGACGCGAACGACAGGAACCGGTAGTAGAGCCGGGCGACCGGCCCGGCGCCGATCTGCGAGCCGCGGGCGAACGCGGAGCGGAGCATCGCGAAGTTCAGCGAGAGCCGCTGCGCGCCGACCGCGGCGGCCTTCTCGGCGAGCTTGGCGACCATGTACTCGTTCAGCCCGTTCTCGGCGAGCCGGTCGCGGCGCATCAGGTCCAGGGACAGGCCGGCGCGCCCCCACGGGACGAAGCTGAGCAGCCCGCGCAGCTCGCCGCGGGCGTCGAACGCCTCGACCATGACGCAGCGGCCGTCGGTGGGGTCGCCGAGCCGGCCGAGCGCCATCGAGAAGCCGCGCTCGGCGTCCTCGCCGCGCCACGCGTCGGCGCTGCGGATCAGCGCGGCCATCTCCCGGGCGGGGATCTCCGAGTGGCGCCGGATCCGCACCCCGTACCCGGCCCGCTCGACACGCCGGACGGCCTGCCGCACCTGCCGCATCTCGCGCCCGTCCAGGGTGAAGCCGGCGAGGTCGATGACGGCCTCGTCGCCGAGCTCCAGCGCGTCGAACCCGTGCCGCCGGTAGACGTGCGCGCCGCGCTCGCCGACGCTGACGGCGCCGGGGATCCAGGCGTGCGCGCGGCACTCCGCCAGCCACGCCTCGATCGCCTGGTCCCACGACTCCGGGTCGCCGAGCGGGTCGCCGCTGGCCAGCGAGACCGACCCCTCGACCCGATAGGCGATGGCCGCCTTGCCGTTCGGCGCGACCATGACGTCCTTGTCACGGCGCAGCGCGAAGTAGCCGAGGGAGTCCTGGTCGCCGTACTCGGCGAGCAGCGACCGCGCCGCGAGCTCCTCCCGCGCGCCGAGGACGGGGTCCTGGCGGCCCGGCCGGAACATCGCCCAGAACGTGATGATCAGCAGTCCGGTGCCGAGGACCCACAGGATCGCGTTGACCCAGAACGGCACGTGGACGTTGATCGGCGTGCCGGTGACCCGCGGCCCGAGGACGGTCTGCGAGATCGCGTAGAGGGGGTGCGTCCAGAAGGCACCGCTGTCGTCCCGGTCGGTGACGGTGACGAGGAGCGTCCCGATCCCGCAGGTCACCACGAGGAGGTTGGTGAAGACCTGGGTGGCCAGGCGGCGGTTCGCGCGGTCGGGCAGCGTGGTGAACTGCCCCCGCGCGGCGACCAGCAGCACGAGGACGGCGAGGTGCGCGGCGGCGGTGATGATCAGCCCGGTGTGCAGCGGCTCGTCCGGCTTCAGGGACGCCGTCGCGACCGCGGTGACGCCCACCGCGGTCGGCAGGCAGAAGACCACGACGAGGATCCGCCAGGCGGCCTTCTTGCGCCGCCGGACGCCCATCGAGAGCAGGATCCAGAGGAGGCCGACGGGCACGCTCGGGAACCAGCCGAGATAGCCGAGCCACCGCAGCGCCCAGATGTCGGCCATCTCGAGGATGAGACCATGGGAGACCCAGGCGAGCAGCGACAGGATCCCGGAGAGACGGGTGTACCAGAAGAAGATCGTGGGCGCGGATCGGACGAGCCGTTCCCATCTGCCCAGCAGACCGCCCCCGCCCCGGGAGTCCCGTCCGGCAGCGGCGCCCCGGCCGGTCCACGGCATGGCCCACGGCGGCACCCGCGGCAGGGCCCGCTCCCGCGTCGCCCGGCCCTTCACGGTCCGGCCTTCCGGTGCGGCGTCTCCCGCGACCGAACCCTTCATCGAGGGTGTGGCGGGGTCGTCAATGGCGGCTGTCACGTCCACCGTGCTTCCATCCGTGCTGGTGAGTCCGGTGGTGGCGAACCTCGGTGTGACGCCGGACGTCGTACGGGTAGGGGGAAGTGGCTTGCAAGCTCGTTCCAAGGTTGTCAGCAAAAGTCGATATGGTCGCGGATATGCCAAGTGAACCCACCGGTGAGCGGTTGCTCGCCCGCCGTTACCGACTGGTGACCCAGGTCGGCCGGGGCGGCATGGGTACGGTCTGGCAGGCGCACGATGAGGTCCTCGGTCGTGACGTCGCGGTGAAGGAGGTCATCCTCCCGCATGGTCTCACCGATGAGGAACGGGCCGTCCACCACAAGCGCACGTTCCGGGAGGCCCGCACCGCCGCGCGGCTCGGGCACCCCGGCGTGGTCACCGTCTACGACGTCGTCGAGGAGGACGGCCGTCCGTGGATCATCATGGAGCTCATCAAGGCGCGCTCCCTCGATCAGGTGATCAAGCAGGACGGCCCGCTGGAGACCCGCCGCGCCGCCGAGATCGGCCGGCAGATGCTCGCCGCGCTGCACGCCGCGCACGACGCGGGCGTCCTGCACCGGGACGTCAAGCCGAGCAACGTGCTGATCACCGGCACCGGGCGGATGGGCGAGCGCGCCGTGCTCACCGACTTCGGGATCGCGACCGCCTCCGGTGACGCCACGCTCACCCAGACCGGCCTGGTCATGGGGTCGCCCGCGTACATCGCGCCGGAACGGGCCCGCGGCCGGACCGCCGGGCCCGCCTCCGACCTGTGGTCGCTCGGCGTCACCCTCTACGCGATGCTGCACGGCAAGTCGCCGTTCGAGCGCTCCGAGCCGATGGCGGCGCTGATCGCGGTGATCTCCGACGAGCCCGACCCGCCGGAGAAGGGCGGCCGGCTCATCCCCGTCATCGAGGGCCTGCTGCGCAAGGACCCCGGCCAGCGGATGGACGCGATCGAGGCCGGTGCCCTCCTGGACGACATCGTCCGGCAGGAGAGCGTCGACACGCAGCGCACCATGGCGGTCGAGTTCCCCTTGGACGAGCCCTCGGGCCGGTCCGCGCCGGAGCCCGCAGACCCCGGATCGCACGGGGCCCGCCCCTACGCGGAGGGCTACGCCGAGCCGTACCCGGAGACCTACGCCCCCGACCAGCCGCTCCCCGAGGAGATGGGCGACCCCGGCGGCGCGACGAGCGTCGACCCGGTCCGCGCGTCCGCCGCCCCGGCCGCGCCCGGCGCCGCGGACGCCCGCCCCGACCAGCTGACCAGCTTCGACATCCCCACCGGCAAGGCGGCCAGGACCGGCACCGCCCGCGACTCCGGGAAAGGCGGCGAGAGCAAGGCCGGCCCCGGGGAGACGGCGCCCGACCCGGACCGCGCCTCGTCCTGGCGCTCCGGCCCGCGGACGGAACCCGCCGGCGCGACGGTCCCCGCCGACCGGTCGCCCGGCCACGGGTCGCCCGGCCACGGGACCGTCCAGCACGGGTCGCTCGGCCACGGGGGGTCCGGCGGAGGGACGGCGACGCACTTCCCGCCGACGACGCACGCGACCCGGCGCCCCGCCCTGGCCTCCAACCGCAACGTGGTGGTCATCGCCGCGGTGGTGCTGCTCGTGATCGTCCTCATCGCGAGCATCGCGCTCGCGCGGAGCGGCGGCGACGAGAAGAAGGACGCGGGCCAGCAGGGGGCGACGGCGCCGGCGACCGGCGCCACCGTGTCCGTCTCCGCCACCTCTTCCGCGCCCAGCGGCACGCCCAGCGCGGGCGTGCCCGCCGGTTTCAAGAAGCACAAGGACCGCAGCGGCTACACCGTGCTCGTCCCGGAGAGGTGGAGCGGGCCCGAGCGCAAGAACGGCGGCGACTTCTTCTACTCGCCCGACCGCGACGTCTACCTCCAGATCGACCAGACCGACGATCCGGGCGACAGCGCGATCGACGACTGGCGGCGGCAGGAGCGCGGCGGCTCCGGCTGGCCCGGCTACAAGCTGATCGGGATCCGGCCGACCGGCGACCAGCCGCCGGTGCCCGACACCGGCGACGGGGACGACTCCGCCGACTGGGAGTTCACCTACGCCGGGCAGGGCGGCCGCGTCCGCGTCCTGAACCGCGGCTTCGTGACCGAGGGCCACGGCTACGCCATCCTGCTCCGCGCCCCCGACAAGGAGTGGGACAAGGTGTTCGCAGAGCTCCAGCCGGTCTACCGGCACTTCGAGCCCGCGGACGACTGATGGAAGGCCGCCTCCTCGCCGGCCGGTACCGGCTCGAATCCGTGGTCGGGCGCGGCGGGATGGGCACCGTGTGGCGCGCGCGCGACGAGACCCTCGACCGGGACGTCGCGGTGAAGGAGGTCGTGCTGCCCGCAGGGCTGGGCGACGACGAGCGCGAGAACCGGCACCGCCGGACGCTGCGCGAGGCCCGCGCCTCGGCCCGGCTGAACCATCCGGGCGTCGTGACCGTACACGATGTCGTGGACGAGGACGACCGTCCGTGGATCGTCATGGAGCTGGTACGGGCCCGTTCGCTCCAGGACCTCGTGGACGGGGACGGGCCGCTGCCGCCCGGCCGGGCCGCGGCCATCGGGCGGCAGATCGCGGGGGCGCTGCGCGCCGCGCACGCGATCGGCATCCTGCACCGGGACGTGAAGCCCGCCAACGTGCTGGTCGCCGAGGACGACCGGGCGGTCCTCACCGACTTCGGCATCGCGCAGATGGCGGGGGACGCCACGCTCACCGGCACCGGGCTCCTCATCGGGTCGCCCGCGTACATGGCGCCGGAGCGGGTGAACGGCGCCCCGGCGGTCCCCGCGTCCGACCTATGGGCGCTCGGCGCCACCCTGTACGCCGCGACCGAGGGGAAGGCCCCGCACCATCGCGGCGACGCGATGGCCGTGCTCGCGGCCATCCTCACGCAGGATGTCCCGCCGCCGCGGAACGCGGGCCCGCTCACGCCGGTGCTCACCGCCCTGCTGGAACGCGACCCGGACCGGCGGCTCACCGGCGACCGGGCGGAGGAGGCCCTCAAGGCGGTCGCCGCCGGGCAGGCACCGGGTCTCACCGCCGAACCGACCGCGTCCGGCGCCCCGCCCGCC
>NZ_SMKB01000321.1:0-6920 GCF_004348575.1 Actinomadura sp. 7K534 | reverse complement strand
TCGCCGAAGCCGGGTCCGGCCGCCGCGCCGAAGCCGCCCGGCCGGCGGAGACCGTCACCCGCTCCCCGGACGGCGTCCCGCGCCGCGCGCCCGCGAACGGGCCGTCCCGGCCCCAGGAACCCCCGCGTTAAACCCGCATTAGCCGCGCGGCCTCTCAGCAGATCGAACCGAGTCGGGAGACGTCGCCCGAGGAGCCTCTCACCAGCAGAAACGTCCGGAGGAGTCGCGGCGAGTCGAAGTGGATCGAGCCTCGTTGGCTCCCCGCCCTGGCTCCCGTGGCTCCCCGGACGAGAGAGGAGGCCCTCATGTCCCTAGAGATCACCGAAGACAAGATGACGGTCGTCCTGGACGACGAGGTCATAGCGACCGGCACCCGCACAGGGAACGCCTGGCACGTCACCACATGGCCGACACCTTTGGACCGCAACTCCGCGATCACGGCCCTCTCGCTCGCCGAACGCGTCATCACCCACGGCGAGGACGACCCGTGCGTGATGGAGTGGCGGAGGGAGCTGGCCCGTGGCTGACCGCCTCATCCGGATCACAACCGCGCTCGCCGTGGTGGCGGTAGCCGCCGTGGCGGCCGTCATCTCGTACCGCCACGCCTACGAACTCGTCCACGCCCACGGCGAAACCGGACCGACCGCGCGCCTCGTCCCGTTCACGGTAGACGGCCTTATCTGGGCAGCGTCCATGGTGACCCTGGACGCAAGCCGCCGAAAGCAACCCGCACCACCCTTGGCCAAGTGGAGCCTCGCCGTGGGCATCGTGGCGACGGTAGGCGCCAACGTGGCGCACGGCGCCTCCCACGGCCCCATCGGCGCGATAGTCAGCGCATGGCCGGCACTAGCCCTCGTGGGGAGCGAGCTTGCAGGGCCTGGGCCGTCCGGTCTCTCAGCGCTACCTCGCCGAGAAGCACGGCATCGACCGCCGCAAGGTGAAGCAGATCATCACCGCCATGGAGCATCCCGCCCCAGCGTGAACCAGTAGGCCCCAGTCGTGTCCCAACCGGGCTGTGACCGGGGCTTCTACGTTCCACCAGTGGCCACTTAACCCCCGGGATAAGGGGTGGTTCGCAACTCAGAGCATGATCCGAATGTGCCTTCATGGTCCGGGCGCCAGCGACTCGTCTGCTCAGACGCATGGCGTAGAGTCCCCATCCGCCCGGTGATGGCGGGCTACTCAACGCTCAACGACTTGGAACCACTGAGTTACGTGGACCGTCTTACTGCTCAACGATGTACTTGTCGAGTCAGCCACCGAAAGGGGCTTAGTGGACGCGAATACCGTTATTGCCCTATGCGCAACCGTTATTGCCGTCTGCTCCCTCCTGGTCTCATACAAGGAGGCCCATGCGACGCGAGAACATAATCGCAAATCAGTACGCCCTATTTTGGAAATCTGGCAGCTCAAGAATTACTACGGGTCCACAACGGGGGTCAAGCTAATCAACAACGGTCTCGGGCCTGCGGTAATTACAGGGGTTATCGTTAAGCTGGACGGTGAAGTACTTGGCGGTTGGAGTACTGATACATTCGAAGAAATCGCCAAGGGCTTGCCCGATGTGCCAAAAGTGTCGACACTCAGAAACGGGACCGTATACCCACCAGGAGCAGGGGAGTTCCTTCTACATTTTGAAGATTTTGACGAAGCTGCACATTCTTGGTTTTGGTCCCTGATTAGCAAAAGGATTACCTTTGAGATCCACTATGAATCAATTTATGGCGGCGAGGGATACAAGGTAGTCCGGTAGTCGGCATGAATCGGGGCCTCAAAACCGGACCGGCGGGCGGGCTGGCGCTGTCATCTGCCTCCATTAACCGTCGTGAGGCCCTGCGTGGGGTCCCGGGCAGGTGGGAGAACGGCTTGCGGGCCAGGCGGGGTAACTCAACCGCGTGACTCGTCTCCGTCCTCGTGAGCCCTGTGACTTCTTCTAGGTTTCGCGCCTTGCCGACCGACGTCGGCCCTGATCTCGTAATCGGTCCCTTTAGCAGGAGCGGAGTGCTGGGCACCAAGTCGCGGCGTGTGCGGCACCACACTCGGGCGCCATTTTAATGATGCATGACAGTCAGCCCTAGCGGCGTTGCTGCTGACCTGACCGGGTCGACCGGCTTGGGTCTGGTGGGCGCCGGCGGGGCGAGAGAGGTTGGTGGCATGTGGTCTCGACTTCTCCTTGCTGGATTGACGGTCGGTCTCCTGGTGCCGCTCGGAGGCCCTGCGCACGGCGGCACCGTGCACGGCGAACACGGGCGGTCGCCGGATCGGATCGCGCTTCCGGACGGGTTCCAGCCCGAGGGGATCGCGACCGGGCCCGGGGCGGTGGCGTTCTTCGGATCGCGGGCGACCGGCGCCATTTACCGCGCTGACCTGCGCACCGGAGAAGGCCGGGTCATCAGCCCGGGGCCGGGGACGCCCTCGCTCGGCATGAAGACACTGGGCCGCAAGCTGTTCGTCGCCGGTGGGACGGGTGGCGACGCGCGGGTCGTGGATACGCGTACCGGGCGTGTTCTGGAGTCCTACACGCTGACGGAGCGGCCGGCGTTCGTGAACGACGTCGTCATCACCCGAAGCGGGGCGTGGTTCACCGACTCCACCAATCCGGTGCTGTACCGGGTTCCGCTGCACGGGCACGGCCGGGTGAAGACCCTGCCGCTGAGCGGGGACATCGAGTTCGGTGAAGGGATCAACGCGAACGGCATCGTGGCGCTGCGGGGCGGGCGGTCGCTGCTCGTCGTCCAGTCCAACACGGGCAAGCTGTTCAAGGTCGATGCCCGGAGCGGAGCCGCCGAGGAGGTCGACCTGCACGGTGAGTCGCTGGCGAACGGGGACGGGCTGCTGCTGGAGGGGCGGACGCTGTACGCGGTGCAGAACCGGTTCAACACCGTCGCCGTGGTCGAGTTGAACGGGAAGGCGACGGAGGGACGGGTCGTGCGGCGGCTGACCGATCCGCGGTTCGACGTCCCGACGACGGTCGCGCGGTCCGGGCCGAAGCTGTACCTGCCGAACGCCCGCTTCACCACACCTCCCACCCCTGAAACGCCCTACGACGTCATCGCGATCCGGCCGTGACTTCTCGGCCCGCTGATAAATGCGGCGAGGGAACTGTGTGGTTCGGCGGAATCACGCGCGGGGCCCCTTCCGCGATAATCCATGCGTGCCCGCACCTCCGCTGAACGAGGACCTGCAGCTGGCCATGGCGCTCGAAGCGCCGCCGGCGGACGAGGCGAGCCGTGGCACCGGGCCGGCCGGCGACGCCGGGGAACCGCGCGGTGAGCGGCCGGAGGCGCCGGTGCGGCTGCACCGGTGGCTGGTGGCCGCCGGGGTCACCGCCGGGATCGTGCTGACCGCCGGGATGCTCGCCCTCTTCGAGTCGACGGACCGGGACGGGGCGGCGCCGGCCCCGCCGCCCGTGCCGTCGATCGCGCCCGAGGCGCCGAGTCCCCCGCCAGCGCCGTCGCGGGAGAAGACGAAGGCGGCCTCCCCCACCAAGGAGGCCGAGCCCCCGAAGACGCCCAAGGCTCCCGGGCCCGGACGGCTGTCGGTCGACGACTCGGCCTGCCGCGGGGTGCAGCAGGTGCTCGGGCTCCCGACCCGGTGCACCATCCGGCTGAAGGCGACCGGCGGGCCGGTGAAGTGGTCGGTGGCGTCCGTCCGGTCGGAGGACGCGCGGATCAGCGCGGAGGGCGGCGGGAAGCTGGCGAAGGGGCGCGCGACGTCGGTCGAGGTGACGGTGCGGCCGCGGGTGCTGTGCTTCGTCGACGGCAGCGGCACCGGGACGGTGTCGTTCGCGCCGGGCGGTACCGCGACCGTCACCTACACCTGCTGGGAGCGCTGACTTACCGGCGCTTAACCCCCGGCCGGTCATGCTCGGGTCCATGCGCGTATTGATCGTCGAGGACGAGCATGTGCTGGCGGACACGATCGCCGAAGGGCTCCGCGAGGAGGCGATGGCCGTCGACGTCGTGTACGACGGCGACGAGGCGCTGGAGCTGACCTCGTACAACGAGTACGACGTCGTGGTGCTCGACCGGGACCTGCCGGCCGTCCACGGCGACGAGGTGTGCCGGGAGCTGGTGGGACGGCGCAGTCCGGGCCGGATCCTGATGCTGACCGCGTCCGGCGACGTCGAGGACCGGGTGGCCGGGCTGTCGCTGGGCGCCGACGACTACCTGCCGAAGCCGTTCGTGTTCAGCGAGCTGGTGGCGCGGGTGCGGGCGCTGGCGCGCAGGTCCGGGCCGCCGGTGCCGCCCGTGCTGGAGCGGCGCGGCATCCGGCTGGACCCGCACCGGCGCAGGGTCGCGCGGGACGGCCGGGAGCTGCGGCTGACCAACAAGGAGTTCACGGTGCTGGAGGAGCTGCTGCGGGCGGAGGGCGGCGTGGTCAGCGCCGAGCGGCTGCTGGAGCGCGGGTGGGACGAGAACATCGACCCGTTCAGCAACATCGTCCGGGTGACGATGGCGACGCTGCGCCGCAAGCTGGGCGAACCCCCGGTGATCGAGACGGTGACGGGCTCGGGATACCGGCTGGAGGCGTGATGAGGGCACTCGGGAGAGCGCCGGCCCTGAGCCTGCGGACGCGGCTGACGCTGGTGTACGGGTCGCTGTTCCTGATGACGTCGGCGTTGCTGGTCGCGGTGACGTACGTGCTCACCGTCCGGACGATGGACCAGGGCCTCACACGGTCCGGCGACGTGGACCCCGAGGCGTTCTCGCGACTGCAGAAGCTGGCGGCGGAAGGGGGCCTGACGTCGCAGGACGGGATCGCGCAGCTGATGGCGCTCCGGGAGGACGCCGACCGGCGGCTCGCCCAGCAGAAGCGCGACGTGCTGGAGCAGCTGCTGCAGAGCTCCGTGCTGCTGATGCTGGTCGTGGGCGTCCTCGCCGTGGTGATCGGGTACGTGGTCGCGGGGCGGATGCTGCGCCCGCTGCACCGGGTGACCGCGACGGCGCGGCGGCTGTCGGAGAGCACCCTGCACCAGCGGATCGCGCTGGACGGCCCGCAGGACGAGATCAAGGACCTCGCCGACACGTTCGACCGGATGCTGGACCGGCTGGACCGGGCGTTCGACGGCCAGCGCCGCTTCGTCGCCAACGCCTCGCACGAGCTGCGGACCCCGCTGACGATCAACCGGACGGTCCTGGAGGTCGCGCTGGCCAGCCGGAAGAACCCGCCGGAGACCAAGGCCCTCGCGGACGTGCTGCTCGGCAACACCGCGCGGCACGAGCGGCTGATCGACGGGCTGCTGACGCTCGCCCGGTCCGAGCGGGAGCCGGGCACGCGGGTCGCGACTCCCCTGCCGGACGTGGTGCGCAGCGCTCTCGACCAGCTCGACGACCAGGCCGTGGACGCGGAGGTGGACGTCGAGGCCAGGCTCGCGCCGGCCGCCGTGTCGGGCGATCCCGTCCTGCTGGAGCGCTGCGCGGTGAACCTGCTGGAGAACGCGCTGAAGTACAACGTGCGGGACGGGCGGGTGTGGGTCCGTACCGGCGTCCGGGACGGGGAGGCGTTCCTGCAGGTCGTCAACACCGGGCGGCCCGTGCCGTCCTACGAGGTCGGGTCGCTGTTCGAGCCGTTCCGGCGGCTGCGCGCGGACCGGACGGGGTCGCGCGACGGCGCGGGCCTCGGGCTGTCGATCGTCCGGGCGGTGGTGAACGCGCACGGCGGCGCGATCGATGCCGTACCGCGGCCCGATGGCGGGCTGTCCATCACCGTGCGGCTCCCGGTGTCCGTGGAACCGGCCATCGACGCCGCACGGCCCGCCTAACCCGCCTGGCCCGCGCCCAGGGGCGGCCATTCGACGCGCCCCTCCGGGGGGCGGCCGGGGTTCGCGGTGAGCCACCGGTACACGACCTTGCCGGTGGCGTTGCGCGGCAGTTCGGGAAGGAAGCGCACGTCGCGCGGCACCGCGTACCGGGCGACCTGCTCGTGCACGTAGTCGCGGACGGCGTCCGCCTCCAGCCGGGCCCCGGGCCGCAGCACGATGTACGCGGCGAGCCGCTGCCCCCACTCGTCGTCGGGGACGCCGACGACCGCGGCCTCGCCGACCTCCGGGAGCCGCAGCAGGGCGTCCTCCACGTCGCGCGGGACGACGTTCTCCCCGCCGGACACGACGAGGCCGTCGGCGCGGCCGGCCACGAACAGCAGGCCGCGGTGGTCGATGTGGCCGAGGTCGCCGGTGGCGAGCATCCCGTCGCGGACCTCCATCGGCTCGCCGCCGGTGTAGCCCTCGAACGGCAGCTCGTTCGCGGCGAAGATCTGCCCGATCGTGGAGCGGCCGGCCCGGCGCCCCTCGGCGTCGAGGATGGCGAGCGAGGTGTTGCGCGGCGGCCGCCCGGCGGTGCGCGGGTCGATCCGCAGGTCGCGCGGGGTGGCGATGGACACCCAGGACGCCTCCGTGGAGCCGTAGACGTTGTAGAGACGGTCGCCGAACTCGTCCATGAAGCGGGTGGCGAGGTCGCCGGGCAGCGCGGCCCCGCTGATCGCCATGATCCGCAGCGAGGACGCGTCGTGGAGGGCGCGGGTCTCGGGCGGCAGTTCGAGGATCCGCTGGAGCATCACCGGGACGGCGAACACGGTGGTCTCGCGGTGGGAGGTGATGGCCCGGAGCGTCTGCGCGGGGTCGAACCGCCGGTGCAGCACGGCCGGCGCCCGCAGCGCCCACGCCATCTGCAGCGCGGCGTAGCCCCAGGTGTGGAACAGCGGCGCCTCGATGATCATCGTTTGCCGGGCGCGGAGCGGGATCCGGGACGTCATCGAGGCCAGCGGCCACAAGCCGGGGCGGGGCGGGCGGCGGGCGCCCTTCGGGCGTCCGGTGGTGCCGGAGCTGAGCATGATCGTGCGGCTCTGTATCTGCGGCGGCCCGGCGCCCGGACCGGACGCGGCGGCGTCCGCGGGCACCGAGCCGATGACCTCCTCGACGC
>NZ_SMKB01000320.1:0-6931 GCF_004348575.1 Actinomadura sp. 7K534 | reverse complement strand
GACGGGGTGAGTCTGCGGCGCGGGCGGAGGCTCGGCGACCGGGCCCGCGGGGCGGGCGGCGGCAACGCGGCCGGCGAGGTCGCCCGCGACCTCCCGCGCCGACCGGATCAGCAGCGAGCGGTCCAGCCGCCCGCCCCAGCTGCCCGACAGCAGCTCGGCGCCCTTGGGGTCGAGGGCCAGCCCGCCGAGGACGGTGACGTCCGGCGGCGCGGCGCCCTGCCGCCCGCCCGGGTCCGCGGGCCGGCCGCGGCCCCGCGCCCCGGCGAGGACGCGGTCGACCTCGGCGATCGAGCCGCGGAAGTCGCGCGGGTCGGCGAGCACGAGGACCCCGATGGGCGGGCCGCCGCGCAGCTCCTCGGTCAGCGCGGCGACGCGCTCGCGCAGGTGGGCGACCTGCTCCAGGGTGGCCCGGGTGAGCAGGACGACCAGGTCGGCCTCGTGCATCAGCTCGGTCAGCGGGGTGCCGGCGCCGAGCCGCCCGCAGTCGGCGAGCACGTCCACGGGGTCGAGCCCGGCGAACGCCCGGCCGAGCGGCCCCCACAGCCAGCTCATCGCCTGCGCCTGCTCGGCGTTGGTGGTCCCGACGAGGACGTCGAGTCCGCCGACGAGCCGCTGGCAGTGCTCGGCGATCTGGTCCGGCCGCAGGCCGCGGCGCGCGGTGGCGGCGAGGCTGAGCAGACCGCGGGACGGGTTGAGCATCCCGCCGCCGGCGGCGAGGTCGCGGGGGCCGTCGCCGGTCTCCGGCGCGGCGGCGGGCAGCCGGTACACGAGGTCGCCGCCCGCCTGGTCGCACTCCGCGACCAGCACGGGGCGCGGCCACACCGCGCCGAGGGCGACCGCCGCGGTCGTGACGCCCGGCGCCCCCTTGTCGGCCGCGAGCGCGATGAGTGCCACGGTCAGTTACCGCCCGCGCCCGGCCCCGGCGGCGTGCTCCCGCCCGTGCCGCCGCCGTCCGGGACCTGGACGGTGCCGTCCGGGGGCTCCGCGCCGCCCTGGTTCCGCCCGCCGGCCGGCGGGGTCTGCTCGGCGCCGGGCCCGCCGGAGGCCGCGGGCGGCCGCGCCCCGTCCGGGATCAGCGCGAGCGCGACCGCGCCCGCGGAGGCGGCCTGGGTCACCTGCGGCGCGTCGGACGGCGGGACGGCGACGTCGATGCTGGTCTGGTCGGAGCTCAGCCGGGTGCCGCCGAACTCGCCGCCGCTCCCGCCGTTCCCGGCGATGCCGATCACGATGGCGTCCGCCGACAGGACGGTCCCGGCGCGCGGGCCGCCGTTCTGCCCGGTGCCGACCGCGTAGAGGGTGACGTGCCGGCCGACCTCGACGCCGCCGGACGGGAACTGGCCGGGCTTGAGCGCCAGCCCGACGACGAGGCGCCCGTCCTCCGGCGCGTTCTCCGCGACGATCATGGAGTTGGTCAGCAGCGCGCCGCGCACCAGCCGGACCGCGGCGACGTGCCGGGTCACCTTCGCGCGCTCCGACCAGCTGATGAACTGGATCCCGGTGTCGCCGACCTGCACCTCTTCGAGGGCGCTCGCCGGGATCTGCTGCCCGGCCGCGACCGGCTGCGCGATGCGGATCGCCGACACCCGCTCGCCGCTGGCCATCACGAGGTAGGCGCTGGCGAGCGCGCCGCCGAGGATGAGCAGCACCGCGAGCGCCGCGAGCGCGGGCTTGCGCTCCCGGGGGGACGCGGGAAGCCGCTGCCCCCCGGAGGTGCCGAGCCCCGAGCGGCCGAGCGCCGCCGTGCCGCCGGACGAGCCCGCCGCGCCACCGCCGGACGGACCCGAGCCACCTCCGGCGAAGGTCGACTGGTTGGACTTCATCGCGCTGCCCACGCGCTCCTTCCCGCCCTCCCGCGACTCCCGTCACCGGGATCCGCGCAACACCGAGCGATCCATGCTTGCGGGGGCGGCAAGGTCTCGTCAATGGATTCGGTGAACGCGGGCCGCCCCATCTCTCGGGCGCCCGCGGTGACCTGCGAATTCACCGATCACATCGTTGCTTACCACCAGTCACACCAGTCACTGACCGCGGTCCGGGCGCCTCCGGAGGCCCCGGTGGATCACGATTTCAGGCCGACGAGACGCCCGAGCAGCGTCATCGTGTGGTCGAAATAGGCGGCCCGGTCGTCCTCCACGGTGTTGGCGAACTGGCCGAACAATTCGAAGCTCACCGTCCCGTAGAGGCCGGCCCATGCCGTGAGGGCCCGGACGACCACGTCGTCCGGCGCGGCCAGGTCGACGGCGGCGCGCACCCGGGCCAGGTCCTCGGCGATCGAGGGCGGCGGCGGGGGCAGGGGCCCGGCCGGGTCGATCGCGCCCGCCGCGTGCGCCGCCGAGACGATCCGCGCGAACACGACCGTGTCGCGGGCGGCGGCGGAGACGGTGTCGTCCGGCGCCTTGTAGCCGGGGACGGGCGATCCGTAGAGCAGCGCGTACTCGTGCGGGTGCGCCAGGGCCCACTCCCGGACGGCCCGGCACACGGCGAGCCAGCGCCCGGCGAAGTCTTCCGCGGGCGTTCCGGCGTCGGCCTGCTCCACGGCCTCGCCGACGGCGTTGTACCCGTCGATGATCAGCGCGGTCAGCAGGTCGTCGCGGCTCGGGAAGTACCGGTAGATCGCCGAGGACACCATGCCCATCTCCCGGGCGACCGCGCGGAGCGACAGGCCGGCCGCCCCCTCGGTGCCGAGCTGCCGCCTGGCGATGTCGGTGATCTCGCGGATCAGCTCCGCCCGGACCCGTTCGCGTGCCGTACGTGCAGCCATGGGCCGAGGTTAGCAGAGCACCAAACCGAATCGAGAGCACTGCTCTTGACAACACCGCTCTCTAGAGAGAGCATTGCTCTCGAAACAGAGCACCTATCCAAAGGAACGCCGCATGTTCGCCAAGGACCTCGCGACACTGCACGCCGACTACGCGCTGCGGGGGCGCATCGACGACACCGCGCCCGTCACCAGCTCGTCCGAGATCGTCATCGACGCCCCGGCGCAGCGGGTCTGGGAGGTCCTCGCCGACCTGCGCGGCTGGGAGACCTGGGCGCCGGGCTTCCGCGTCCGCGCGCTGGACGCGGTGGAGCCGGGCCGGGAGTTCCGCTGGGCGCAGGACGGCACGCCGCTGCGCTCCCGGTTCGCCATCGTCGAGCCCGGCCGGGAGCTCAGCTGGACGGGCAGCGCCCTCGGCCTCTACCGGGCCGTGGACCGCATGGTCCTCACCGCGGAGGGCGGGCGCACCCGGGTGACCCTCCAGGAGTCGTTCGACGGCCCGCTCGCCCGGCTCGTCTTCGGGGAGCGCAAGCTCCGCGCCGCCCACGAGACCCGGCTGAACGCACTGAAGTCCCACGTCGAGAACCGCTGAAGACAACGCGAGACGAAGACAACGCGAGCAAAGGAGTAGGCAATGGGCAGGCACGTGATCGTCGGAGCCGGGCAGGTCGGGGCGCACCTCGCGGAGCGGCTCACCGGGCGAGGCCACGACGTCGTCGTCGTGACGCGGTCCGGGTCCGGGCCCGAGGGGGTCGAGCGGGTCGCCGCCGACGCCGCCGACCGGGACCGGCTCACCCGGATCGCCCGGGGCGCCGACGCGCTCTACAACTGCGTCAACCCGCGCTACCACCGCTGGACGCGGGACTGGCCGCCGATGGCCGCGTCCTTCCTCGGGACGGCCGAGGCCACCGGCGCGACCCTGGTCACGCTCAGCAACCTGTACGTCTACGGGCCCGTGGACGGGCCGATGACCGAGGACCTGCCGCTGGCCGCCACCGGCGTCAAGGGCCGGGTGCGGGCGGCGATGTGGCGGGACGCCCTGGCCGCGCACCGGGCGGGCCGGATCCGGATGACCGAGCTGCGGCCCTCCGACTACTACGGCCCCCGCAGCACCGACCAGGCGTACCTCGGCGAGGACCGGTTCGTGCGGCCGCTGCTGGCGGGCGGGCGCGTCCAGTTCCTCAGCGACCCGGCCGTCCCGCACGCCTGGACGTACACGCCGGACGTCGCGGAGGCCCTCGCCGTCGCCGGGACCGACGAGCGGGCGCTGGGGCGGGCCTGGCACGTCCCGACCGGCCCCGCCGTCTCCCCGCTGCACGTCGCCGAGCGGCTCTGCGAGATCGCCGGCGCGCCCGCGCCGCGCATCACGAGGGTGCCGCGCCCGGTCTTCCACGCGCTCGGGCTCGGCTCGCCGATGATGCGGGAGCTGCGGGAGACCCGCTACCAGTTCGACAGGCCGTACGTCCTGGACTCGTCGGCCTTCGAGTCGACGTTCGGGACGGCGCCGACGCCGCTCGACGACGCCCTCCGGGCCGTGGTCGCCGTCCACCGGGAGCTCCGGCCCGCGGGTAACTAAGCTGAGCGCGACCGTCCCGAGGACGCCGGAGGCTCTCATGCGCATCTCGTTCACGGCGCTGACCGGCGGAGGACCGCGCGACGTCGTGATGGACGCCGACGCCGAGGCCACCGTGGACGGGGTCGCGCGGTCGCTCGCCGCCCTGCTCGACGGGCGGGCGCCGGCGGCCGCGCGGTCCCCCGCGGCGCCGCGCTACTCCAAGGACGCCCTGCGCTCCGCGGCCGTGCCCGGCCCCCGGTCGCCGCGGGCGCTGTGGCTGGACGGGCGGATGCTCGACCCGCAGGCCCTCGCCGTCAAGGAGCTCCGGGACGGCGCCGTCGTGGCCGTCGAGCGGCACGGGGCCGCCGCCACCGTGCTCGGCGAGCCGACCGGGCTGGTCGAGGTCCGCGTCGCGGGCGGCCCGGCCGCCGGGTCGGTGCACCGCCTCGGCCTCGGGGTCTCGACCCTCGGCTCGGGGCGGAACGTGGACGTCGTGCTGGACGACCCGTCGGTCCCCGCGCGGTCGCTGCGGCTCACGGTCGGGCGCGAGATCGTCGAGGTCGAGGCGTCCGCGCTGACGGCCGAGGGAGGCGCCACGCTGGACGGGGCGCCCCTCGCGGGCAGGACGACGTGGCCGCCCGGAACGCTGCTGTCGGTGGGGTCGAGCGTCTTGGCGCTCACGCTCAGCACCGCCCCGGACGCCCATCTGGTGCCGCTGCCGGACGGCGGCCTGGCGTTCGACCGGCCGCCCCGGACGGCGCCGCAGGAGCGGGCACGGCGGCTGGCGGTCCCGGAGCGTCCCGACCGGAGCCCGCGCGAGCTGCTCCGGCCCTCCTTCCGGCGGTCGCTCAAGGAGTACCAGCGCAGGTCCGGCGAGTTCGACGGCGAGGTGGAGCGGCTGCGGCGCCGGGACGAGGCCGAGCGGCGGGCGCTGCACCCCGACCCGGCCGAGGTGCTGCTGACCGCGACCGGCCCGCGGCGGCGGCTGTGGGAGCGCCGCCGCGACGATCCCGACGTGCTCGACCTCCGCACCGGCCTCGCCGACCAGCCGGCCCGCATCGAGCTCACCGGCGGCGACGCCGGGCTCGCGGTCCCGGTCGCGCGGCAGGTGCCGGTGGCGTTCCCGCTCGCGGACCTCGGCGTCGTCGGGCTGGCCGGGCCGCGGCCGGCGTCCCGCGCGCTGGCCCGCTGGATGGTCGCGCAGAGCGCCGTGCTGCACAGCCCCCGCGACCTGGCCGTGGTCGTCCTGTCCGCCGGCCCGGACGCCGGGGACCAGTGGAACTGGGTGCGCTGGCTGCCGCACTGCGCGCCCCGCGAGGGCGAGGACTGCGTCGCCCTGGTCGGCACCGACGCCGAGTCGGCGGCGCGCCGCGTCACCGAACTGGCGATGCAGGTGACGGAGCGGCGGCGCACCGGGACCGTCCCGTACAACGTCCTGATCGTCCTGGACGGTGCGCAGGCGCTCCGCCGCCTGCCGGGGATGCCGATGCTGCTGTCGCGCGGGCCCGAGTTCGGCCTGTACGCCGTCTGCGTCGACGACGAGGAGCGCCTACTCCCCGAGGAATGCCGCGCCATGGCCGCGTGGGATCCGCGGCAGGCGCCGATGATCTGGCTCCGGCAGGGGCTGGACGTCCTCGGGCCCGTGCTGGCCGACCAGGTCTCGGCGAGCTGGGCCGAGCGGGTCGCGCGGGCGCTCGCCCCGATCCGGGACCTGGCGCGGGCGGACGCCGGAGACCCCGTCCCGTCCGAGGTCCGGCTCCTGGACCTCCTCGGCATGCCGGACCCGACCGCCGAGCACGTCCTGCGGTCCTGGACCCGCACCGGCGGCCGGACCGCCCGGGTGCCGATCGGGACCGGCCCGGACGGGCCCATGGCGCCCCACGAGATCGACCTGCGCGCCGACGGGCCGCACGTCCTCGTCGCGGGGGCGTCCGGCGCGGGCACGTCGGAGCTGCTGCGCACCCTCGTCGCGTCCCTCGCCGTCGCGAACCGCCCCGACGAGATGACCTTCGTCCTCATCGACGCCAGGGGCCGCGGCTCCAAGGGCCGGGGCGTGTTCGAGGAGTGCGCCCGCCTCCCGCACACCGTCAGCATGGTCACCGACCTGGACGAGCACGCCGCCGAGCGGGCCCTGGAGTCCCTCACCGCCGAGCTCCGCCACCGCGAGGAGATCCTGCTCGAAGCGGGAGCGGAGGACGTCGCCGGCTACGACGAGCTGCGCGCCGCCGACCGGGACCTGCCGCCGCTGCCGCGCCTGGTCATCGCCGTCGCGGAGTTCGCCGCCCTGGCCGCCGAACTGCCGGAGTTCGTCGCGGAGCTGACCGGCATCGCCCGCCGAGGGCGGCCGCTCGGCGTCCACCTCGTCCTCGCCACGCGGCGGCCCGAGGCCGTCACCGACGACATCCGCGCCGGCGTCGACCTGCGCATCGCGCTCCGCGCCACCGACCCGGAGGCGTCCACCGGCGTGCTCGGCTCCCCGGAGGCCGCGCAGATCTCCAGGGCGACCCCCGGCCGCTGCTACATCCGCTCCGGGACGCAGGGGCCGCATCGCGTGCAGGCCGCCCGGATCGGGAAACCGCGCCCGGCCGCCGGCGCCGCCGACCACCGCCCCACCATCC